>NZ_CAKPYL010000013.1 GCF_934202865.1 uncultured Fenollaria sp.
CTTGTCTGATGCGTCCAAAACGTCAAAGTCGTCGCCTTCAATATGGATTTCATTTCTTTTTCTATTTGGCTTATAAGTTTTTTCGCCTTTCTTTTCACCAACAGCGTTAAGAAGTTTTAGCGCTTCTTCTTCATCGATCTTGCCGTCCTTTAACATTTTAAGGATCATAATTTTTTCTTCTGACATTTTAAACCTCCTTTAGTTCTAAAAGCATTTTTTCTGCTTCACTACTTGTTATTGTACCGCTATTTAAGAGCTCAAGTATTTCTTTTTCGCTAGTCGAACTCTTTTGATCAGAGATGATCTCGTTGATTTGATCGAGCTTTTTAATTACAGTGGGGTAGGATATACCCAAAGCCCTTTCGATCTCTTTAATATTGCCTCTTTTTAATAAGAAAGTTTTGATAAAGTCAATCTGCTCGCTATTAAGCTTGTAGAATGAGTTGTTCTCGAACCTTCCTTCTATAGTCGTGTTGCAATTGTCACAAACTAATCTTTCTATGTATAGTTTTGAGCCGCAAACAGGACATTCATTTAATGCTTTATTAATCATAGCGTCCTCCTTTATTAAGATTATACATCTATACTTTAAATATGTCAATATATTTTTGAAAATATTTTAAAAATATTTATTATTTACTTAAAAATATTAATATAAAAATAAAAAAATTAATGTTGGACATCTTGCAGCTTATTTGATATAATAAAAAAGGTGAGAAAATGAATTTGTTTGATATGGAAAGAGAAAAAAATTTAAAATTATCTCAAAACTTAGCTGAACGCTTTAGACCAAAGAGCCTCGATGACTACATTGGTCAAGAGAAGGTACTTAATAAAAACTCTTTTCTATACAAGGCGATAAAGGCCGACAGACTTCCTTCGCTTATACTCTATGGACCTGCAGGCACTGGTAAGACTTCACTTGCAAACGTTATTGCTAACACTAGTAAGTCGAATTTCATAAAGATTAGTGCCGTGGGTAGCGGCGTAAGCGATTTAAAGAAGGCAGTTGAAGAGGCCAAAAGGCTTTTAGAGGAGAATAAAAAGACCATACTCTTCGTAGACGAGATACATAGGTTTAACAAGGCTCAGCAAGATTTTCTGCTTCCATACGTTGAAGATTCGACCGTCACGCTCATAGGTGCAACGACTGAAAATCCATACTTCGAGGTCAATAGCGCACTTATATCGAGATGCTTCATAATAAGGCTTGAAAAGATGAGTGAGGAAGACTTAACTCAGCTTGCTAAGAAAGCCTTATCTGACGAGGTCAATGGACTTGCTTCACTAAAGGCGAGCATAGATGACGACGCACTTGAGTATCTAGTTAGAATTTCTAATGGCGACGCAAGAAACATGCTAAACTTTTTAGAGATAGCTGTTTTAAGTCAAGATCCAGAAGCTGATATGACTAGGCATATTAAGTACGAGGACGTCAAGGGACTAGTCTTTGAAAGAGCACACTCCTACGATAAGAGCTCAACCATGCACTACGACACAATCTCAGCCTTTATTAAGAGCATGAGAGGCTCGGATCCAGATGCGACAGTCTTTTACTTAGCTCATATGCTAAATAATGGCGAGGACCCATTATTCATAGCGAGACGTATAGTGATATTCGCTTCAGAAGACATAGGGCTTGCTGATCCAAATGCACAAACGCTTGCGACATCAGCTTTTTACGCGGTTAGGGCCATCGGCATGCCAGAAGCTCGTATCATTTTGAGTAACGCAGCCATCTACATGGCACTCGCCGATAAGAATAACTCGACCTATGTCGCCATTAACAAGGCGATGGCGGATGTTGATAAGATCAAAGAATTCCAAATTCCTCTGCACATAAGGGACGCTCACAACAATGACAAGAAGGTCTTTGGTGATCACGCGGACTACAAGTATCCGCACAATTATAAGGACAAAAAACCTGAGCAAAATTATTTGCCTGAGGGTTTAGAAGATAAAAAGTATTTTAATAATAATTAAGGAGGTCAACAAATGAAAGTTGGTATTAATGGTTTTGGTAGAATTGGTAGAGATGTAGCTAGGATTCTAGTTGAAGAAAACAACGGTCTAGAATTAGCTCACATCAATGCTTCAGGTGATTTAAAGACGCTTGCGCATCTATTTAGAAATGATTCTCTATATGGTAGATTATCAGTTTCTTGTGAAGCTTGTGAAGATGGCTTTATGATCGATGGCAAGAAGGTTACAAACACTCAATTTAGAGATCCAGCAGAAATTCCTTGGAAGGACTATGGCGTAGACATCGTTATCGACTCTACTGGAGCATTTAAAAACAACGAAACTCTTTACAAACACATTGACAAGGGCGGAGCAAAGAAAGTTATTTTAACTGCACCTGCAAAGGGCGAAATCGATAAAACTATAGTTATGGGTGTAAATGAAAAAGAATATGACAAGACTAAACACAATGTAATCAGTAACGCATCTTGTACAACAAACTGTCTTGCTCCATTAACAAAGGTTATTGAAGATAATTTCGGCATCAAGAGAGGTCTTATGACAACTATCCACGCTTACACTTCTGACCAAGTTTTACTTGACCACAAGCACAAAGACATCAGAAGAGCAAGAGCGGCAGCTATGTCTATGGTTCCTACAACAACAGGAGCAGCAAAGGCAGTTGCTTTAGTTATTCCATCACTAAAGGATAAATTAACAGGATACGCAGTTAGAGTGCCAGTTCCAACAGTTTCTCTTACAGACGTTGTTTTTGAATTAAATAAAGACGTTACTAAGGAAGAAATCAATGAAGCTGTTAAAAAAGCTAGTGAAAATGAATTAAAGGGCATACTTGAATACGCCCAAGAAGAACTTGTTTCTGTTGACTACGTTGGTGACAGACACTCATCAATCTTCGATCCATTCTTAACTTTAGTTATCGATGGCAATTTAGTAAAAGTAGTTTCTTGGTATGACAACGAATATGGTTACAGCCACAGAGTAGTTGACCTAGCAAAATACATTGCTGATCAAGAATAGTTATTATAAAAGGAAAAGATAATGAAAAAAACATTAAAAGATTATAATTTTGATGACAAAACAGTTTTATTGAGATGTGATTTCAACGTGCCAATGAAGGACGGCGTTATCACTGACAATAAACGTATATACGAGTCACTTCCTACTATCAAGCACCTTCTAGACAACGGTGCAAAAGTGATAATGATGAGCCACTTGGGTAGACCAAAGGGCGAATACAATTTAAAATTCACACTAGAAGCAGTTAAGGAAGAGATAAAAAAACTTTTAGGAAGAGATGTAAAATTCATCTCTTGCCCTGAAGTGGTTAATGATGAAGTTAAAGAAGCAGCTAAAAATCTTAAAAAAGGCGAAGTTCTTTTACTAGAAAATACTAGATTTAGAAAAGAAGAAGAAAAATGCGACGAAGCCTTTTCTAAAGAGCTAGCAGATCTTGCAGATATCTACGTTAATGACGCTTTCGGCACTTCACACAGAGCTCACGCATCAAACGTTGGTGTAAGTAAATTTTTACCATCGGCATTGGGCTTCTTAGTTGAAAAAGAAATGAATATCATGGCAAAAGAGCTTGATGAACCTAAGCATCCATTCATAGCTATACTTGGTGGATCAAAGGTTTCTGACAAGATTGGCGTAATTGAAAATCTATTAAATAAGGCTGATAAGATACTTATAGGCGGCGCTATGGCATTTACATTCTTAAAGGCGAAGGGCATAAATGTAGGCAAGAGCTTAGTTGAAGACGACAAGCTAGAACTTGCACTTGAACTATTAAAAAAGGCTGATGCAAAGAAAGTTGACTTGGTATTACCAGTTGACGCTATATGCGCTAAAGAAATAAAGGAAGACGCTGAAGCTGAATGCTTTGAAGTAAATCATATACCAGAAGATATGATGGGTCTTGACATAGGACCAGAAACTATTGATGTATTTACTAAAAAGTTATTAGGCACAAAGACTATAGTATGGAACGGACCTATGGGCGTTTTTGAAATGGATAAATTTAAGAATGGTACTAACGCCATTGCTAAGGCACTTGCAAACTCTGATGCGACAACTATTGTCGGCGGAGGAGATAGTGCAAGCGCTGTTCAAAAAGCTGGCTACGAAGAAAAGATCACACATGTATCGACTGGCGGCGGCGCTTCACTTGAACTAATGGAAGGAAAGGTACTTCCTGGCATAGCTGCTATAAATGATAAATAAGGAGACAAATTTGAGAAAATTTTTACTTGCTGCAAATTGGAAGATGAATATGGACGTTAAAGAGACTGAAGGCTTTTTCAAGGACTTGAGCCTAAAGCCAAATGACTCGTATGACGTTTATGTCGCAGTTCCATTTACAGATATTTATTTAGCAAATAAAACTAAAAAATATAATGAGATCAAGATAGGTGCTCAAAACATCTACTTTGAAGACAAAGGTGCCTTTACTGGCGAGATCAGTACTTCTATGATTAAGTCATGTGGAGCAGACTTTGTTATCATCGGTCATTCAGAAAGAAGAGAGATTTTCGGCGAGTGCGATGAGATGATTAATAAAAAAGTTTTGAAGGCGATTGAAGACGATGTAGAAGTAATTCTATGCGTTGGTGAGACTTTGTCTGAAAGAGAAGATGGAAAGCACTTTGAAAAGATTGAAAAACAATTAAAGGCTGATTTAGTGAGCGTAGACGCAGCTAAATTAGATAGCTTCGCGATCGCTTACGAACCAATCTGGGCTATAGGCACTGGCAAGAGCGCTTCTAAGGAAGATGCTGAAGAGATGTGCCGCTTCGTTAGAGAAAAAGTTAAGGCGATGAACCCAAATCTTGAAGCAAAGTTAAGAGTCTTGTATGGCGGCAGCGTTAAAGAGGCAAACGCAGCTGAATTAGCTAAAGAAGAAAACATAGATGGTTTCTTAATTGGCGGCGCTTCACTAAAGACTGAGTCTTTTGAAGCCATTGCTAAGGAGATATAAGATGTCAAAGGCTATATTAATAATATTAGATGGTTTCGGAATTGGCAGAGATAACGATGCAAACGCTGTATATAGAGCCAAGACGCCTACTATAGATAAGTTATTTAAAGACTGTCCTCACGCAAAATTACAGGCGAGCGGCGAATATGTTGGCCTACCTGATGGACAGATGGGTAACTCTGAAGTTGGTCACTTAAATATAGGCTCAGGAAGAGTTGTTTATCAAGACCTATCACTTATCAATAGAGATATAAAAACTGGAGACTTCTTTAAAAAAGAAGAATTTCTTAAGGCGATAGAGCACGCAAAGAAAAATAATACAAATCTTCATCTTATGGGCCTACTAAGCTATGGCGGCGTTCACTCGCACATTGATCATATCAAAGCGCTTCTTGATTTATGCAAAAAAGAGGGCATAGGCGAAAGAACTTATCTACACGCAATTCTAGACGGAAGAGACGTTGATATACACTCGGGCGAGAGCGATGTGAGCGAAATTATTGCTTATATGAAAAAAATTTCTTGTGGCAAGCTAGCATCCATAAGCGGCAGATACTATGCCATGGATAGAGACAAGCGTTATGATAGGACAGAGAAGTATTATAATATTGTAACTAGCAAGGATCCTGAACTTGTTTCAGATGATGCTATAGAAACGATTAAAAAATCATACGAAGAAGATGTAACTGATGAATTTATTTTGCCATGTGCTATAAAAAACGATGGTGAAGTCACAGAAATAAAGTCTGGTGACAGCATTATCTTTATTAATTTTAGACCGGATAGGGCTAGACAGATTACAGATGCTTTCACTAACAAAGACTTTGCTGGTTTTGATAGAAAGTTTTTAGATGATATATATTATGTTTGCATGACTAATTACGACTCGAGCTTTAAGAACGTTCATATCGCTTATGGCGATGAGACTATAGTCAATACACTTGGTGAAGTAATTTCAAAACATGGACTAAAGCAGCTACGTATAGCTGAAACAGAAAAGTACGCTCATGTAACATACTTTTTCAATGGCGGTCGTGAAGAAAAATTCTCTGGTGAAGACAGAATTTTAATCAATTCACCAAAGGTAGCCACATACGATTTACAGCCTGAGATGAGCGCTTATGAGCTAACAGATAAGCTAGTGGATGTTATTGGGGATTATGATTTAATTATATTGAACTACGCAAACACAGACATGGTCGGACACACGGGCGTTGTTCCAGCCATAATCAAAGCTGTAGAAACGGTTGATACTTGTCTTGCAAAGCTATTAGCAAAGGCAAAGGAATGTGGCTTTACTGCTATAATCACAGCGGATCACGGTAACTGCGAGGCAATGTTTGATGATGAGGGTAAACCAATCACATCGCACACAACAAATCCAGTCCCTGTAATACTTTTTAACGACGGAAAGCATAAGCTTAAAGATGGCGTGCTAGCTGATTTAGCGCCATCACTATTAGATATAGTAAATAAAGAAAAGCCAAAAGAAATGACAGGCGAGAGCCTATTGGTATCGGAGGAATAAAATGAGTAGAATTATTGATGTATTTGCTATGGAAGTCTTAGATTCAAGATCTAACCCAACTGTAGAAGTAACAGTTTTAGCTGAATCAGGAGCAATTGGATCAGCTATAGTCCCATCAGGAGCATCTACTGGCGAACACGAAGCCGTAGAACTTAGAGATGGCGACCCAAAGAGATACGCTAAGAAAGGCGTGTTAAAAGCAGTTGACAACGTAAATAACGTTATCGCACCAGAAATTTTTGATATGGAAGTAACAGATCAAGTATCAATCGATAAAATGATGATAAATCTTGACGGAACAGAAAATAAGGGTAAACTTGGCGCAAACGCTATACTTGGCGTTTCACTAGCAGTTGCTAAATGCGCTGCCAATGAGTTAAATATGCCTCTTTATAGATATATAGGCGGAACAAACGCAAAAGTTTTACCAGTACCTATGATGAACATTTTAAATGGTGGTCAACACGCTGATAACAACGTAGATATACAAGAGTTTATGATTATGCCAATAGGCGCAGAAACATTTAGAGATGCGCTTAGAATGGGCTCAGAAGTTTATCACAGCTTAAAGAATGTTCTTAAAGAAAGAAAATTAGCTACAGGCGTTGGCGACGAAGGTGGTTATGCACCAGACCTATCAAGCAATGAAGAAGCTATCGAAACAATTATCGAAGCTATAGAAAAAGCTGGCTACGAAGCAGGCAAGGACATCTACCTAGCTCTTGACGTTGCTGCGAGCGAATTATATAACGCAGATACTAAGAAATATTACTTAAAGAGCGATAACGCAGAGCTAACAGATGAAGAAATGATTGACTACTACGAAAAATTAGTTAATAAGTATCCACTATACTCAATCGAAGACGGCTTAGATGAAAACGATTGGGACGGCTGGAAGAAATTAACTGAAAGATTAGGTGACAAGATTCAATTAGTTGGTGATGACCTTTATGTTACAAATACAAAGAGAATCAAAAAAGGTATTGAGACTCACACAGCTAATTCAGTACTAATCAAGCTTAACCAAATCGGTACACTTACTGAAACTATCGAAGCAATCGAAATGGCTCACAGAAATCATTACACAGCAGTTATTTCACACAGATCAGGCGAAACAGAAGATACAACTATCGCAGACCTATCAGTTGCACTAAACACTGGACAAATCAAAACAGGTGCGCCAGCTAGATCTGAAAGAGTTGCTAAATATAATCAATTACTAAGAATTGAGTACATGCTTGACGACACAGCTGTTTACGCTGGAAAAAGCATATTAAGAAAATAATTTAATAAATATTTTTATTTAGGATGGGCCCCATGCTCATCCTATTTTTTTTATCTGAAGAAGGCCATTGACATAGTGGCAAGGCCATTATTAATAGCAAGGCAAAAACGATTTTTGCAAAAGTCCTTTCACGCGCAAATCGATATTTGCACTTCTATAAACGTGGCCCGAAATGAATTAAGCATAAATCGAAGTAAATGAGAAAAAATCATTGCAAAATAAATGCTCTTGTGGTAAAATAGATATGTTATAAGAGAGAATGGAGGTGTGTGTATGAATTACGTATTGTATGCACTAGTTGCGATTTCAGCTTTAGTATTAACTATATCAGTAGCAGCTACTGAGGGAGACGATCAAGGCTTACAAGCATTGGGCGGAGCTGAAAGCATTTGGGGTTCTAAAAATCCTACAAGAAATGTTCTTTTAAAAAGAATAACTACAGTTTCATCGGTTGTGTTTATGGTAACAACTTTGATATTAGCAGCTTTATAATAATAAAATAGGAGGAAGAAATGGACAAAATTTTAATCATAGCTCCTATAGTTGGAGTTATAGCACTATTATTTGCTTTAGTTAAAGCTCTTTATGTTTCTAAGCAAGAAGCTGGAAACGACAGAATGAAAGAGATAGCTGGCTACATTCAAGAAGGTGCTCTTGCATTTTTGACTAGAGAATACAAATATTTAGCAATATTCATTGTTGTATTATTTGCAATTCTTGCTCTATTAATCAACATCGGTACTGCCGTTTGTTATTTAATAGGTGCGGTATTCTCAATCTGTGCTGGTTACATCGGTATGACAGTAGCTACTAAGGCTAACGTAAGAACTGCAAACGCAGCTAAGGAAAGCGGTATGGGCAAGGCTCTAAACGTTGCTTTCTCAGGCGGTACTGTTATGGGTATGTGCGTTGTAGGTCTAGGTTTACTAGGTACTAGCATTGTTTGGATGATATTCAAAGACGCTAACATCGTTACAGGCTTCGGTCTAGGTGCTTCATCAATCGCTTTATTCGCAAGAGTTGGTGGCGGTATCTATACAAAGGCTGCAGACGTTGGTGCTGACTTAGTTGGTAAGGTTGAAGCTGGTATTCCAGAAGACGACCCAAGAAACCCAGCTGTTATCGCTGATAACGTTGGTGATAACGTTGGTGACGTTGCTGGTATGGGCGCTGACTTATTTGAATCATATGTTGGAGCTATAATCTCAGCTATCACTTTAGGTGCACTAGCATTTAGCGACAACGGTATTGCATTTGCACTAGCTCTATGCTCAGTTGGTATCGTTTCATCAATCATAGGTACATTATTTGTAAAAGGCGACAAGAACCCTCAAAAAGCACTTGATATGGCTACTTGGGGAAGTTCAATAATCACTATAATCGCTTCTTACTTCTTATCTACAAAGATATTAGGCTCAATCCAACCATTCTATGCTATAGTAGCAGGTGTTGTTGTTGGATTAATCATAGCAAAAGTTACTGAATATTATACAGCTGCTGAATATAAGCCAGTTCAAAAAGTTGCTGAAGAATCAGAAACAGGCGCTTCAACAAACATTATCGCTGGTCTATCAGTTGGTATGATGTCAACAGCTATCCCAATGATAGTTATTTCAATAGGTATATTAGCTGCATTCTTCTTAGCAGGCGGAGCAGCAAGCCCAGTTAATGGTCTTTACGGAATTTCACTTGCAGCAGTAGGTTTACTAGCAACAGCTGCTACAACTATTGCAGTTGACGCATACGGACCAGTTGCTGATAACGCTGGTGGTATCGCTGAAATGTGCGGACTTCCAGAAAGCGTAAGAGACATTACAGATAAGCTAGACTCAGTTGGTAACACAACAGCAGCAGTTGGTAAAGGTTTTGCCATCGCTTCAGCTGCACTTACAGCTCTAGCACTATTCGCTTCATATACACAAGCAGTTGGACTTGAAAAGATCGACTTAACAAATCCATTGACAATAGCAGGTGTCTTCATAGGCGGTATGCTACCATTCTTATTCTCATCATTAACTATGGATGCAGTTGGTAAAGCTGCTAACCAAATGATTGAAGAAGTTAGAAGACAATTTAAATCCATCCCTGGTATCATGGAAGGAACTGCAAAACCTGATTACGGCAAATGCGTAGATATTTCTACTAAGGCAGCTCTTAAGGAAATGGTTATCCCAGGACTTCTAGCTGTTGTATGCCCAGTACTTGTTGGTGTACTTCTAGGAACAGAAGCTCTAGGCGGTCTACTTGCTGGTTCATTAGTAACAGGTGTTCTAATGGCGATCTTCATGTCAAACGCAGGTGGAGCTTGGGACAATGCTAAAAAGTATATTGAATCAGGTGTTCATGGTGGAAAGGGTTCAGATGCTCACAAGGCAGCAGTAACAGGAGATACTGTTGGTGACCCATTCAAGGATACATCAGGACCATCTCTAAATATACTAATTAAATTAATGACAATAGTAGCATTAGTATTTGCACAAGTATTTGTTAGCTACGGTGGACTTATTATAAAATAAGATAAAATTGTAATTGGACTCCCCTTGATTTTAATCAGCGATGCTATTAAATAAGGGGAGCTTCATTTATAATATAGGTGATTTTATGGAAATAACGATTGACAATATTAAAATTAATTACATAATTGAAGGTGAGTCAGAAAAGCCTGTACTTATACTTCATGGCTGGGGCGCATCTATCGAAGCAGTTATTGGTATAGTGAACGCTTTGAAGGATACAAGAAAAGTTATTGCCATAGATTTACCAGGTCATGGCAAGTCGTCTGAACCAGATAGAGTTTTTGGTGGAGAGGACTATGCAAACATTGTTAAGGCCTTTGTAGAGGAGCTCGGTATTGAGAAATTTGACGCGATTGGTCACAGCTTTGGCGGCAAGACCTTGATACAAATCGCTTCTGAAGGCTATGAAAGACTTGATAAGATGGTTCTTATCGATGCATCGGGAATACTTCCTAAGAGAAGTCTTTCATATTACTTAAAAGTTTATACATATAAATTCTTTAAAAAGTTTTACAGGCTAATCTTTTTTTACAAGAGTGAAGAAGAGCTAATGAAAAAGCTTTCAAAGAAATTTGGCTCTGATGACTACAAAAATACAAGTGGCATCATGAGAAAGACCTTCGTCAAGGTCGTTAACGAGTCTCTTCTTGATAAGCTAGAGCTTATTGAGAATGATACTCTTATATTGTGGGGCAAAAATGACGATACAACTCCATTATATATGGGTAAAATAATGAATGAGAAGATAAAAAATTCTGCTCTGGTTGAGCTTGAGGGCGGACACTTCTCTTATGCAGATGATTATCAAATATTCACACGCGTAATTAGATCTTATCTTAGTAAGGAGGAACTATGATAGCTATATTTATATTCTTGCCAATATTATTAACAGTTTTAATATATATACACTCTTTGGCGTATTTCCAAATAATGCAATTAAATATGTATATCTCAAGTGAGTACGAAGCTTGGCTTAAAAATTTTGGCTGGTTTAAAAATTCATTAAAGAAAATAAAACCGGGAGATAAAAAGCCGCTTGTTTTTACTGATAGGATGAAGAGAATGATGAAGATATTTGCTTTATTTAACACTCTTATCATGTTTACTTCAATCATTGTTTATTTATTATTCGGCGAAAAAATTGCTCTAGCATATTTATTGGTACTTGCTTTTATTTTGTACATCATAAGAGCAAGGAGCGTTAAGTGCGCAAATATATTAGCACTACCGATTGAAAATAAAATCAATCACGGTTTTTACGTTGAGGCGCAAAATAAAATTAAAAAAGAAAAAGAAAATAAATTAAAAGTTGTTGGAATAACTGGTAGCTATGGCAAAACATCTACAAAACTTGTTTTAAATGATATAGTGAAAAATAATCTTAAGACATATGCTACACCAAGCTCTTTTAATACACCTATGGGTATATCAAAGGTAATCAACAATGAGCTCGAGAGCGGAACTGAAGTTTTCATCTCTGAGCTTGGGGCAAGATATGTGGGCGAGATAAAAGAGGTAGCTGAGCTAGTTATGCCAGACATAGCCATAATCACAAACATCGGCCCATGTCACATAGAAACATTTGGCTCTATGGAAAACATTATCAAGACTAAGTTTGAGCTGATTGATACGCTTAAGGAAGGCGGCCTTGCTATATTTAACTACGACAATCCATATATCAAAGAAAAGGCAGCTGAAGTCAAGACTAGAAAGGTTTACATCTCGCTTGAAGATGATGCTTGCGATTACTTTGCTAAGGACATAAGCGTCGGTGAGTTTGGTACTGAATTTACTCTTATATACAAAAATAAAGAGTACAAGCTAAAGACAAAATTACTTGGTAAGCACAATATTTACAATGTACTTTTATCTGCGGCTGCGGCTCATGAGCTAGGTATGTCCATGGAAGAGATAGTTAAAGCGGTTCTTGATGTTAATCAAGTTGAGCATAGACTATCACTTGTAGAAAATCCAAATAAGCTCATCATCATAGACGATGCGTTTAACAGTAACCCAAGCGGTGCACAAGCAGCCCTTGATGTAGTCGCTGAGTTTAAAGAGGGAAAGAAGATAGTTATCTCACCGGGCATGGTTGAGCTAGGAGATTTACAATACGATGAAAATAAAAACTTCGGTAAAAATGCTGCAGCTGTTGTAGATCACTTCATCATAGTTTCAGAAGTGAATAAAAAAGCAATTAGAGATGGCCTCGTTGAAGGCGGACTTGATGAAACAAAGATACATGAAGCGGCAAGTTTAGAGGATGCACAATTAGTTTTACAAAAAATATGTCAAGCAGGCGACGTGATATTATTCGAAAACGATTTGCCTGATAATTATTAGGAGTTGATAGAATGCTAAAAGTAGGCGTTATATTTGGCGGAAGAAGCGTTGAACATGAAGTATCGGTTATTACAGGTATGCAAGTAATTGAGAACATGGATAAAGAAAAGTTCCTTCCAATCCCAATCTATATTACAAAAGAAGGCAAGTGGCTAAGCTCTGAAGCCTTCAAAAATTTTAAGACATTTAAAGATGGTGACTTTAGTTCAGCTAAGAACGTTATGCTTGGCTGTGACTATGGCGATTTTAATCTTTATATAAATCCTGAATCAAAGTCTATGTTTGATAAAAAAGTTTACGAGACATTAGACTTGGTTTTCTTTGCTCTTCACGGAACCAATGGTGAGGACGGCTCATGCCAAGGACTTGTAGAAACAGTTGGCCTTCCATATACAGGTACTAACGTTTTAAGCTCCTCAGTCGGAATGGACAAGGTTATAATGAAGGACGTTTATAGAGCCAATGGTCTTCCTGTAGTTAATTACAGATATTATTATAGAAGCAAGTGGAGAAGCTCTAAAGAAGAAGTCATGGCAGATATTGAAAAGAATTTAACTTATCCATTATTTATAAAGCCATCAAACCTTGGCTCATCCATCGGCATATCGAAGGTTAAGAACAAGGACAATCTTGAAGAAGCTTTGATGATAGCCTTTAGTTATGACAAAAAAGTCATAGTTGAAGAATCAGTTGAAAACGCAAGAGAAATTAACTGCGCTGTCATGGGCTACGAAGAAAATGTAGAAACATCAGAGCTAGAAGAGCCACTAGATTTCAAAGAACTATTAACATTTGACGATAAATACGTATCAAATAAAAAGACTCCTGGAACAAAAACAATGAGAAATTTACTTAAGAAGGACGAGCCACTAAGAGACGAGCTAGAAAGCTTAGCTACAAAGGCGTTTACATCCATTGACGCGGCAGGTAATGCCAGAGTCGATTTACTTGTATCTAAGGACACTGGCAAAATCTATATCAATGAGATAAATACAATACCTGGTTCGGTTGCCTTCTACTTATGGGAGCCTAAAGGATATTCGTTTAAAGATCTTATAACAAAGATGCTTGAGATAGCTCAAGCAGTTGATACTATGAGAAAAGAAACTGTTTACTCATATGACGCTGAGCTCTTTAAACGTATTCAATACGGAAAGAAATTATAGGTGATAAAATGAAAATTAGGGAACTTGTAATGAATTATTTCAATAGCGAGGATTATGTTCCTCAAAGCAAGAAGGAATTATTAAGAACTTTTAAGATTAATAAAAAAGATAAGAGGATGTTTGAAAAACTACTTAAGTCATTAGAGAAGGATAAAAAGATTATTTGCAGTAACAATAAATATTACACTTACAATAGTTCCCGCATTATTACAGGAAAGTATGAGGCTAATAAGCGCGGCTTTGGTTTTGTTATCGGCGAAGACTTTGACGTCTTCATTAGATTTGAAAATTCGATGTATGCGATGGACTCTGATGAGGTCTGCGCAGTCATCACAGATAAGAAGCCTGATGGCAACTACGAAGGCAAGATCATTAAGATACTTAATAGAGCAACTAAGAGAGTCGTTGGAACTTATCAAGACAATGACAGCTTTGGCTTTATTACTTGTGACGATGTCAAGATAGTCTACGACATCTTTGTTAATAAAAGCGCTTCGAAAGGCGCAAAGCATGGCGACAAGGTAGTTGCAGAGATTATTAAGTATCCAGACAAAAATAAAAATCCGGAGGGAAGGGTCGTTGAAATCATCGGTAAGATTGATGATCCAGGCATAGACATCACTTCGATAATCAAGTCATATGAGCTTAGAGAATATTTTCCGAATAGAGTTAAAGATGAATTAGAAGAGATAAATTATGAGATAGATTCTGAGGAGATAGCCCGCAGAGTCGATTACAGAGACCTGCTTACGATAACTATAGACGGCGTTGACTCAAAGGACTTGGATGACGCCATCAGCGTAGTGAAAAATAATGATAAATATACATTGTACGTACACATCGCTGACGTAGCGCACTATGTTAGGGAGCGCACTTACTTAGATAAGGAAGCTTATTTAAGAGGCAACTCCTACTATCTTCTTGATAGAGTGCTTCCAATGCTACCAAAGGAGCTATCGAATGGTATTTGCTCACTTAATCCAAATGAGGACAGATTAACTCTTTCAGTCAGGATGGACATAGATAAAAACGGTGAAGTGCTTAGCCATAAGATATCTGAAGCAATAATTAATTCTGATTATAGGCTTAACTACCCACAAGTTTCAGATTTTCTAGAAGGAAAGAAGAAGGCTGAAGAGCTTGGACTTGAAGGGCTAGAAGATACTCTTAAGAATATGGAAGAGCTAATGCATATTCTTAATGAAAAGAGAAATAAAAGAGGCAATATTGACTTTGATATAGTTGAGACGAAGGTCGTTTTAGATGAGAAAGGCAAAGTTATAGACATAAGGCCAGATGAAAGGCGCGTCGCTAACAAGATCATAGAAGAGTTTATGATAGCTGCGAATGAAACTGTGGCTAAAGATTATTTTATGAAGGACATACCATTCGTCTACAGAGTGCATGAGAAGCCAAAGAGGGAAAAGATGTTCTACCTTTCTGAGTTTTTGAAACGCTTCGAGCTATACATCAATCCAGACAATGTCACTTCGGCTGATATAGCGAATGTACTTAATGAGCTTAAGGGCAAAAAAGAGTCGGAGCTGATCTCAAACATCATTCTTAGAACTATGCAAAAGGCGAGATACACTTATGAAGAGCTCGGTCACTTCGGCCTTGCATCAAAGTATTATTCACATTTCACATCGCCAATCAGAAGATACTCAGACCTTATTATTCACAGAATTATTAAAGATTTTATGAATGGCAGACTTAAGGAAAGCAAAATTGTCTACTACGAAAAGAATCTTGACCAAATCACAAAACACATTTCTGAGACAGAGCTAGTTCAAGAAAAGGCAGAGCGCGATATAGTTCAAATGAAGTGCGCTGAGTACATGCAAGACAAGATTGGAAATGTATATGTCGGAAAAGTTTCTTCACTAACATCATTTGGTGTATATGTTATGCTTGAGAACACTATTGAGGGACTATGTCACTTCTCAAATATGGACGATGACTTCTATTACTTTGACGAAACAGAATACAAAGTCATTGGCAAAGACTCACTAAATGAATACAAGATAGGCATGAAAGTCAGAGTGGCAGTACTTGACGCATCGAAAGAGACGAGAACTATAGATTTTAAAATTCTTGGAGTGGTTGAATGAAAGATGAAGATATAAAAGTTGTAGCCAATAATAAAAAGGCGAGACATGATTATTTTATAGAAAAGATATATGAAGCAGGCTTGGTGCTTAAGGGAACTGAAGTTAAATCCATAAGACAGGGCAGAGTGAACCTAAAGGAGAGCTACGTCATCGTGAAAGATGGCGAGGTCTTCGTCTTTGGTATGCATATAAGTCCTTATAAAGAAGGCAACATTTTTAACGAAGACCCATTAAGAACGAGAAAGCTATTGTTAAATAAAAATGAAATTAGAAAGATCTCTCAGGACGTAAAGCTAGCAGGATCTACTGTAGTTCCCTTAAGACTATACTTTAAGAATGGCAGAGCCAAGCTAGAGATAGCACTTGCAAAAGGTAAAAAGCTTTATGACAAGAGAGAGAGTCAAAGAGAAAGAGATATTAAGAGAAGTCTTGATAGGAAGTATAAAATTTAGGAGGTAAGCGATGAAGATCGGCGAGTCAAGAGAAAATTATTTAGAGATGATATTGATGCTACAAAACAAAGGCATTAAAGTTAGAAGCACAGACGTTGCTAAAGCCCTTGATTTTTCTAAGCCAAGTGTAAGTAGAGCAGTTGGTATACTAAAAGAAGACGGATACATCGAGGTTCAAGACGACGGCGAGCTAACATTTACAAAGGAAGGCGAAAAGCTAGCAAAACTTGTATATGACAGACACTGCACACTTAGAGCGTTCTTTGAAAGCATTGGCGTTGACACAGAGACAGCAAACGATGATGCTTGTAGAGTCGAACACGTTATTAGCCAAGTTACATTTGACAAGATAAAGGAATTAGTCAATAAAGATAATGAATAATATACTAGATAGATTAAACACGAGACAGAGGGAAGCTGTTTTATATAACAGCGGTCCCTTATTAATCATGGCCGGAGCTGGATCAGGTAAGACAAGAGTAGTTACTTACAAGATTGCCTTTCTTATTGAGAATGGTCTTGCGAACGAAAACGAAATACTTGCTATAACATTTACGAACAAGGCGGCTAAAGAGATGAAAGATAGGGTAGCGTCCTTCTTAGATAAAGACGTAAGCCCAATGTGGATAGGCACTTTTCACTCGATAGCGCTTAGGCTGCTTAGGCGCCACGCAAACCTTGTTGGCTACACAAACAGCTTCACCATATATGATAGAGACAATCAAATAACACTTATTAAAGACATACTAAAGGAGCTTGAACTAGACCCAAAGACTTATGTTCCATCATACTTCATAGCGTTAATATCAAATTTAAAGATGCAAAACATGGACGCAGATGAATATGAAAGCATTTCTGATAGCTATAGAAAGAAAACTGATGCTGAGGTTTATAGACGCTATCAAAAGAAGATGCTTGAGTACGATGCGATGGATTTTGATGATATGATAGTAAATTGCGTAAGACTTTTAGAAGAAAATGAAGACGTAAGGCAAATCTATCAAGAGAGATTTAAGTACGTTTTTGTTGATGAGTACCAAGATACAAACTACATGCAATATAAGATGGCAAAGTTATTCTCAGATATGTACAAAAACATCTGCGTGGTTGGTGACGCCGACCAAAGCATATATGGCTGGAGAGGCGCTGACATTAGAAACATCTTAAACTTCGAAAAAGATTATAAAAATGTCAAGACCATACTACTTGAGCAAAACTATAGATCTACTAAGAATATATTAAAGGCCGCGAACAATATTATCAAGAACAATGACGAGAGAAAAGACAAGAATCTTTGGACTGATAATCAAGATGGAGATGATATATACTGCTACATAACACAAAGCAATGTCGAAGAGAGTTACTTTGTAGCGCAAAAGATAAAAGAGCTATTAGATGAGGGTTATAATGAGAGCGACATCGCCATTCTATATAGAACAAACGCTCAATCGAGATCCTTTGAAGATATGTTCTTGAAGTTTGGAATTAAATATAATATTGTTGGCGGAGTAAAGTTCTACGACAGAAAAGAGATTAAGGACATACTTGCCTACTTTAAATTTTTAGATAACACAAACGATTTTATCTCGCTTAAGAGAATCATCAATACTCCAAAGAGAGGTATCGGTGATAAAAGCGTTGAGAGTATCACGAGTGATATGCTTAGTAAAAACATTAGTCTTTATGATGCTCTATCCATTAGCACGAATAAAAAGATAAAAGACTTTTATGATACGATTGAATCAATCAGAAAGCTTAAGGACAATGTGACTTTGTCGGAGCTATACGATTTAGTCCTTGATAAAACTGATTATTTAAACGCACTTGAGAGAGAAAATACCGTTGAAGCGAGAACTAGGATAGAAAACTTAGATGAGTTTAGAAACCTTTTACTTGACTATGAAGATAATTACGATGAGATTACTCTTAAGGACTTCTTAGGAGAAATATCACTCTTAACTGACCTTGACAAGACTGAAGACAAGGGCGGCGACGCTGTAACCATGATTACTATGCATAGTGCTAAGGGCCTTGAGTATAACATAGTTTTCGTTGTTGGCATGGAAGATGGTCTCTTCCCAAGCGAAAGAGCCATCGAAGAAGGCAGTTTAGAAGAGGAGAGAAGACTTTGCTACGTTGCTTTAACAAGGGCAATGAAAAAACTATTCTTAAGTTTAGCAAAGGAAAGAAGAGTTTACGGACAAAGCATAATCTCAAAGCCGTCGAGGTTCATTGATGAGGCAGAGGAAGCAATCAAAGTAGTTAACTATAGATCAGATAAGTTTGATGAGAGACCTATACTTGAAAACACTAGCATCAATAAGAGTATTCACCAAAACCACGGCTTTGACAAAACTGTTTCACGTTTTAAATCATATACGGGTAATGACGGCACTTCAAGTGACAAAAAAGACATCAAGGCAGGCGACAAGATTAAGCACAAAGCCTTTGGCGAAGGCATGGTTGTCTCTGTCAATGGCAAGAATCTTACTATAAGTTTTCCAAATAAAGGTATTAAAATTTTAAATATTGATTTTGCACCAATAAAAAGGATAGATTGATATGAATAGAATGGAAGAATTAATCAAGAAGCTTGAGGAATACAACTACCACTACTATGTTCTCGACGACCCAATAGTTTCTGATAAAGAATATGACAAGCTATATGACGAGCTAGTGAAGCTTGAGAATGAGACAGGCGTTCACTTGCCGTACTCACCAACTCAAAGGGTCGGCGACGCAATACTTGATAAGTTTGTTAAGCACACTCATCTTGGAAGGCTTTGGAGCCTTGATAAAGCTCAAAGCTTTGACGCGCTTAGAGATTGGCACGCGAGAAACCTTCGCTTCATAGATACTTACAATAGCACTCATAGCGAGAAACTGCCAAGTCCTGAGTATATACTTGAATATAAGTTCGATGGTCTTACCATTAACCTAACATACGATGAAGGCATTTTGCAAATGGGGGCAACAAGGGGCAATGGTGAAGTCGGCGAAGAGATTTACGAGCAAGTCCTAACGATAAAGTCGATACCCTTAAGAGTTAATTACAAGGGCAAGTTTGAGGTACAAGGCGAGGGGCTTATGCCACTATCCAAGCTTGAGGAGTATAATGAAAAGAATGAGACTCAGCTAAAGAACGCGAGAAACGCGGCGGCTGGCGCACTTCGTAACCTTGATGTCAAAGAGACTGAAAAGAGGCACTTAATCACTTATCTATACAATATTGCTTACATAGAAGGCAAAGAATTTAAATCGCAAGAGGAGATAGTCGCTTTTATAAAAGATAATGCGATGCCAGTTTCAAAATATCATAAAAAGTTTACGGATATAGAAGAGCTTTTAAAAGAGATAGACGCGCAAAAAGAAGAAAGACTTAAAGAGGACTTCCTTACAGATGGCATGGTTATCAAGATAAACGACGTTAAAACGCAAAAGCTAATGGGTTATACAAACAAGTTCCCGCGCTTTGCGATTGCATATAAGTTCGAGGCACTTGAAACATCTACTAGAATCATAGGCGTTGAGTGGAACGTCGGTAGAAGCGCGAAAGTTACGCCAACTGCACTACTTGAGCCAGTTGACATAGGCGGCGTTACTATAAAGAGGGCGACGCTTAATAATTTGGATGACATCAAGAGAAAGAACGTTCATTTAAACGAAAGAGTCTTGATTAGAAGATCAAATGACGTTATTCCTGAGATTATGGGCCCACTAAAAACAGATGAAGAAGTTTATGATATAGAGCAGCCAGAATTTTGCCCGTATTGTCACAGCAAACTTTATAAAGAGGGCGTTCATTATTTTTGTCCGAATACCTTGGGATGTAAACCGCAGCTAGTCAAAACAATCGTTCACTTCGCTTCGAAAGAGGCCATGAACATAGATGGCTTCAGTGAAAAAACTGCAGAACTATTCCTAGAAAAGCTAAATATTGACCAAGTATCAATGCTTTACGACCTAAAGGAAGAGGACCTACTTAAGCTAGAAGGCTTTAAAGAGAAAAAAGCAAATAATATAATAAGTTCTATACAAAATTCAAAGACGGTGGAGCTTAAAAATTTTATTTATGCTCTATCCATTGCCAATGTTGGCGTTAAGACAAGCAGGGACCTTGCTGAGCATTACAAAACTGTAGATAATTTCTTAAATGCGAGCTTTGACGACTTAGTTGCCATCGAGGACGTAGGCGAGATAACTGCTAATGAAATAGTTTCATTTTTAACAGACGAAACAAGTAAAAAGTCTATACAAAGTTTATTTGACCACGGCATAAAAGTTTTAGACGTAGAAGATAGCGGCGATAAATCACTCGAAGGACTTAAGTTTGTCTTGACAGGAACCTTAGAAAATTACACTCGTGATGAATTAAAAAATATACTTGAAGACAAGGGCGCTAAGGTACAAGGCTCTGTCTCATCAAAGACAGACTACGTAGTTGTTGGCGAAAACCCTGGTTCAAAATTTGATAAAGCAAAGACTTTAAATATAAAGATACTATACGAAAATGATTTGAAGGAGTTGATATGATGGAGAAGAAGGACATCGAAAATCTATGTTACACAGCTAGACTTGCCATCGACGAGTCGGACATGGATGCATTCACCAAAAAATTTAACGATATAATCAAAATGATATCTGTTGTTAACGAACTTGATGATAAGGACATTCCGAAGACTTATCAAGTTAATGAGTACAAGGAGAGCTTATTAAGCAAGGACGAAGTCGACAGTGAATACTCATTATCAAAAGAGGACGCGCTTAAGAATGCGCCTGAAGAAAAATTTGGCTTCTTCAAACTAAAGAGAGTAGTAGAAGGGTAGTTATAGGTGTTATTTATGGATATTACGAATTTAAAAGCATGGCAGCTAAAAGAAAAAATCGCTAATAAAGAGCTAAAAGTTTCAGAGATAATAGAAGCCTTTATCAATAGAAGCAAAGATATAGACAAAGATATCAACTCATTCATATCAGATGACTATGAAGGAGCACTAGCAAAGGCAAAGTCACTAGATGAGAAAGACCCAAGTGGCAAGTTATTTGGACTACCAATAGGCATTAAGGATAATATCTCTGTTAAGGGTATGAAAAATACTTGTGCATCAAAGATACTAGAAAATTACGAAGCTGTTTTTGATGCGAATTGTACAAAGCATATCAAGGATGAGAATGGTATTATTATAGGCAAATTAAATATGGACCAATTTGCTATGGGTGGCTCAAACGAAACATCATACTTCGGTCCAGTTCATAACCCGCTTGATCTAAAGAGAGTGCCAGGCGGCTCATCAGGCGGATCAGCCGCAGCAGTTTCATCAAGACAAGTACCTCTTAGCCTAGGTACAGACACAGGTGGATCCGTTAGACAACCCGCAAGCTATTGCGCTTGCGTTGGATTTAAGCCAAGCTATGGAACAGTCTCAAGAAATGGAGTTGTATCTCTATCAAATACACTTGACCAAGTATCAACATTTGCAAATGATGTAAAGGACGTAGCACTTATCACAAGTGCCATCGCTCATAAGGATCACAGAGACCTAACAAGTCTTTCCAATCCTATTGACGAAATTACTTACACATATGACGACGCCATCAAGTATTTAAAAACACTTAAAGTTGGCGTGCCAAAAGAAGTTCTAGCAGATGAAAAAGATGATGAAGTCGAAAAAGCCTATAGAGATAGCATCAAACTACTTAAGGACAATGGCGTAGAAATCGTTGAGATAGATCTTAAGGATCTTAAATACGCTGTTGCAACATACTACATCATCATGAATGCTGAAGCAAGCTCAAATCTATCAAGGTTCGACGGCGTGAAATATGGTCTTAGAGACTTTGACGCAGAAAGTCTTGAAGAGATGTATATTAAGACGAGAGCAGAAGGCTTTGGCCCAGAAGTAAAGAGAAGAATACTATTTGGCACATATATATTAAGTCAAGATAAGGACAGCGACTACTTCCAAAACGCATTAAAGGCAAGAACACTTCTTATAAATGATTTTAAACAAGCATTTAAAATGGTGGATACCATCTTGGTACCTACATCACCTGTAATGCCATTTGAAATTGGAACAAATATTAACGATCCAATAAAGATGTATAACGCAGACAAATACACAGTTCCCGTTAATATCGCTGGTAACTGCGCTATATCTGTGCCAAGTACTAAAGAATATAAATTAAATCCTGGTATGGAATTTATCTGTGACAATTTAGAAGACAATAAGCTTATAAAGATTGCTTATGCTTATGAAGGGTTGGTGAAGTAGATGGCTTACAAAACTATAATCGGGCTTGAGATACACGTCGAGCTAAAGACAAAGACAAAGATGTTCTGTCACTGCAAAAACGAATTCGGCGAAGAAGCAAACACAAACGTTTGCCCTATATGCCTAGGACTTCCAGGAGCTTTGCCACAAGTGAATGAAGAGGCAATCAATTACGCAATCAAGGCAGGACTTGCAATGAACTGCAATATACATCAACACACTAGATTCGATAGGAAGAGCTACTTCTACGCAGACCTTGTTAAAGGCTACCAAATCACACAAGATGAGCTACCTCTATGCTACGAAGGTTATGTCAATATCGAAGACGAAGACGGCAATGACAAAAAGATCAGACTAATTAGGATACACGTTGAAGAAGATACAGGTAAGTCACTTCACACAGACAAGGGAGAAACACTTCTTGATTACAATAGAAGCGGCGTCCCTCTTATAGAGATAGTTACCTATCCAGACATGAACTCAGCTAAAGAAGCGAGAGAGTTTTTGGAAAAACTTAAGGCAACAGTCATCTACCTAGGCGTATCCGATGGTAAGATGGAAGAGGGCTCATTAAGATGCGACGTTAATGTCAATGTAGTCGACACAGAAACTGGCGTTAAGACAAACATCTCAGAAATTAAAAACATTGGTTCATTCAGAGGCGTTGAAAAAGCCATAGATTTTGAAGTCTCAAGACACATCGCTCTTCTTGAAAAAGGAGAAAACACTAAAAAAGAAACAAGGAGATGGGATGAACTTAAGGGCGAATCCATCTTGATGAGAGAAAAGATTAAAGCAAATGACTATAGATACGCGCCAGATGGCGACATACCGCCAATGGATATATCAGATGAAATGATAGACGCCGTTAGAAAAGAAATGCCAGAATTGCCAGATGAAAAAGTTGCTAGACTAATGAAAGACTACGGCGTAAGTAAAGACGATGCTAAGACACTTAGCCTTGATGTGAGCCTTGCAAATTATTATGAAGAGCTTGCAAAGAAAGTTGGCGACAACGCTCTAGCGCTTAACTGGCTATTAGGCGACGTACTAAGAAGACTTAAAGAAGATAACAAGAGCGTAGATCAAATGCCATTTGCAATAGAAGACCTAGAAAAACTACTTACACTTGTTAAGACAAATAAGATTAATAACAACGCTGGAAAGAAAGTTTTACAAGAGATGTTTAAGGCACCAGAAGACCCTGAAGCCATAGTCAAGAGGCTTGGACTAGTTCAAGTAACAGACGAAGGAGCCATAGAAGCAGTAGTCGATAAAGTTCTTGAAGCAAATCCACAATCAATCGAAGACTTTAAGAATGGTAAGAGTAGAGCCTTTGGTTTCTTAGTTGGACAAGTAATGAAAGAGATGAAAGGCAAGGGCAACCCACAAATAATTAATGAACTACTAAACAAGAAACTAAATTAATAGTTTATAGTATAGCGTGAAAGGCACAGCAAGAGCTGTGTCTTTTTATGCGCTCGGAACAATAGTATCGAGAAAAAATTGAATTAGACAATATATGAAGAACAAAGATAGATAAACTTTAACATAATACTTGACAAAACAAAGTAAAAGAGTTATACTTAAATTAGAATAAATATTCAAGTATGAATATTTATTTGAAAGAGAAAATCTATAATGAAAGGAGAGAATGAACATGAATTTTTCTGAAAGCGAATTAACGGTATTAGAACTACTGTGGGATGGTGAATGCTTAGACGAAAACGGAGAGATTATGGCATCAAACTTATCAAAGATACTTACAGAAAAGTATGGCTGGTCGAAAAGCTCTAACTATACATTCATAAGTAGACTGCTTGAAAAAGGAGCTATCACAAGAAGGTATCCTAAGTATACACTAAAGCCTGTAGTAACAAGAGAAGAAGTAGGTACTGCTCAAACAGAGGAAGTTTTAAACAATGTATTTAATGGATCTTTAATTAATCTTGTTTCAGCTTTCATGACAGAGAAAAAAGTAAGCAAAAAAGAATTAGAAGAGATGAGAAAAATTATAGAAGACTTTAATGAAAGCGATAATTAGCAAAATGCTTGAAATTATAAAAGTTACATCATTAGATAAATGTTTTACAAGCTTTTTTTTAATAGCAATGATACTGTTTGTCAGAAAATCATTAAATTCAAAAAGTATAAAATCTGCAAGTGTGATAC
>NZ_CAKPYL010000014.1 GCF_934202865.1 uncultured Fenollaria sp.
ATCCTATTCATAAAGCTAAGACCAACGCCCTTGCTTACTAAGGACTTGATCGCTTCATTGTCATCGCATGTGCCAACTATCCTAAGCTTTCTAGCGTCCTTCGAGCTTTGGTATATAGCGTTGATTATGGTTTCGAGCGAGGCAGAACCATACTCCCTAAGAATAAAGTTTTCATTGAGTATGTCTTCAAACTTAACTGTGTCGCCATTCTCAAGGTTTTCAAACTTGTCATTTGGCACTATTAAAACGCTTGAGTCCTTAACGAGTTTTACAAAATCAAGCTTCGGGTTGTCATTCATCTTGCCGACGATGGCAAAGTCATTCTCATATGTAAGAATACGCTTGATAGCTTCCTTCGAGTCGCTACCTTGCAGCGAAAAACTGATTTTCGGATGCTCTTCAAGGAAGGACTTAATTAAATCAGGAAGGATGTACTCTCTAGGGATGGAGCTCGACAAAATGCTTATCTTACCCTGCAGACCTTGGTCGTAGGCGTCAATCTCATACTTAGCATTGTTGATCTGATCGATGATCTTCTCCGCATGCTCGTACAAAATTTGGCCTGTCGGCGTAATTCGAAACAGCCTACCGCTTCTGTCAATAAGTTCACTTCCGACCTCTTTTTCAAGAGCGGTGATGTGGTTTGAGACAGTTGGCTGAGTTATAAAGAGCTTTTCTGCAGCTTTCGAGAAACTTTCAAGCCTAACGACTTCAACAAAAGTTTCTATTTGTCTGATATCCATTTTCTTCCCTCCTCATATATAAAGATATTTTATCACAAGTATTGATTTTTTTCAAGCTAATTATGCAATTATTACGATTATTCAAGTAATATTTTACGTTTATGGCGGTCACGATATAAATATTTAAATTTTCTCGTGATAATGTGTTTTTCATTGCTATTTTCACGGCTTTATAATATAATAGAATTGGTGAGGTTTATGATTTATTTAGATAATTGTGCAACAACAAAAGTATATAAAGAGGCGATGGATGCGGCGCTTCATGCGTTTGAAACGTCTTACGCGAATCCATCGAGCATACATAAGGCAGGCTTTTTACTAAGAAATGACTTTGAAGAGGCGAGGAGCGTCATAAAGAATTTCCTAAATGTAAAGTCTGGCGAAATCATTTTTACGTCTTGCGCAAGTGAGGCGAACAACATTATTGTAAATTCGATTAAGGATATAAAGAAGAAGAAAATTTTGACTACGGCGGTCGAGCATCAAGCGATGAACAAGCCTATTGACAATCTAGTGGCACATGGCTTTGAAGTGATAAAAATACATCCAAAGGGCGGACAAATCACTTTGGGTGATGTACTTGACAATCTTGATGATGGCTTTGGCTTTGTCTCACTTATGCATGTCAACAACGAAGTGGGTAGCATCACCCGCGTAGAAAGTATTGCTCGTGAAGTAAAGAAGCTTTATCCAGATATAATTTTTGCAACTGATGCGGTTCAAGCCTTTGGCAATCTTCGTATTGATTTGAGCGAAGGTAACATTGATTTTCTTTCGATGTCGGGTCACAAGGTGCACGCGCCTAAGGGCATTGGCTGCCTATACGCTCGCGATACCCACTTAGTTAAGCCGCTTATCTATGGCGGCGAACAAGAATTTTCTCTAAGAGCAGGCACTGAAAATGTTCCGGGCGTCTTAGCTCTTGCTGAAGCGGTTAAAATACTAGATAAAAATCTTGAAGATAATTTTGCTTATGTAAATAATTTAAAAAATAAAATGATAGAGAGCCTAAAAGAGCTTGATGGCGTTATCGTTCATTCAGAGGGCGAGGGCTATTCGCCATACGTTTTGTCAGTTGCCTTTGATAATATCAAGGCCGAGGTACTAGTTCACATCTTAGAGCAAGATGAGGTCTATATATCAACATCTTCTGCTTGCTCATCGAAGCAAAAAAAGCACAGACGCGTGCTTGAAGGCTATGGCTACAGCGAAAAAGAAGCTGAAGAGACTGTTAGAATTTCATTTTCTGAGATGAACACTGAAGAAGAAATTTTAAAAGCAGCGGAACTTATTAAAAAAGCAGTTAAATTTATTAGGAGTGTAAAAAAATGATGACGGATAAAGTATATTTGATAATCAGTGAGGGCGAGATGCACCTTAAGGGCGGCAACAGAAGGTACTTCGAGCAAAAACTTATATCAAACATCGATAAGAACATGAAAGAGATTGGCTACGACAGCCTTTATAACGATATTGGAAAGATTATTATTGAGATAGACGATGCAAAATCAGAAAAAGCGATAGAAGCCTTAAAAAAGGTCTTCGGCATAGTTTGGATCAGAAAGGCTTATAGATGCGAAAAAGATATTGAAGTGATCAGGCGCCTCGCTATTGACCTAGTTAAGGAAAAAAATTTAAAAGGCACATTCAAGGCGGCATCGACAAGAGCGGACAAGAAATTCCCGCTTAATTCGATGGAGCTATCAAGGGATATAGGCGCTGCCATACTCACAAATACGGACGGACTAAAAGTTGATGTGCATACGCCTGAACATGAAGTTTACGTAGATATAAGGAAATTCGCCTATGTTTCAGTTGAGAAGCACAAGGCGCTAGGTGGCATGCCAAAGGCGACTAATGGCAAGGCACTTTGCCTATTATCAGGCGGCATAGACAGTCCAGTCGCTTTATATATGATGGCGAAGCGCGGTGTTAAAGTCGATGCGATACATTTTCACTCATATCCATTTACCTCGCTACAAGCACTTGACAAGGTTAAAGGCCTTAGAGACATTGTCGCTGCCTACACTGGCGATATAAAACTATATTCATATAATATGCTTGACGCTTACACAGCCATCAACCAAAATATGAACGTTTCGTACACAACAGTTGTTTCAAGAAGGATAATGATGCGCGTTGCGAAGAAGCTTGCTCATGACAAGGGCTACGACGCCATCATCACAGGGGAAAATATAGGTCAAGTCGCATCTCAAACAATGTATGGCATTAAAGCAATAGAGGACGCGACAGACATGGTCATCTTTAGACCGCTCATAGCCTTCGATAAGCTTGACATCATTGACATAGCGAAAAAGATAGGCACTTACGAAAAATCGATAGAGCCATTCGATGATTGCTGCTCAGTATTTTCGCCAGACCACCCACAAACGAGACCACTCATAGCTGACGTTAAAAGAGAAGAAGAAAAGGTAGATATAGACGCTATTGTAAACGATATTTATGAAAAAGGAGAGCTAATATGAAGATAAGTTTTTTAGGCGCGGCACAAGAAGTAACCGGCTCCAACTATTTGCTTGAAGCCTGTGGCAGGAAGATAGTCATAGACTGCGGCATGTTTCAAGGAAGTAATGACCTTGAAGAGCTGAACAAGAGGCCCTTTGACTACAATGTTAAGGACATAGACAAAGTGCTCATCACTCACGCACACATAGACCACATAGGAAGGCTACCGAAGATGGTTAAGGAAGGCTACGACGGCGAAGTCATCATGACTAAGGCGACTATGGACCTAGCTCCAGTCATGCTCTACGACTCAGCCAAGATCGGTATGCAAGACGCTGAGACTGAGACTAAAAAGAATCTTCGTCAAGGCCTTGACCCGGTTGAGCCGCTTTACACAGATGTTGACGTTGATGAGACTCTTAAGCTTTTAAGGGGCTACGCTTATGGTGAAGAGATCGAGCTCTTTGATGGCATCAAAATAGTTTTTAGAGATGCTGGTCATATACTTGGCTCAGCCATCTTAGAAGTTTACATAAATGAAGATGGCAAAGAAACGAAAATAGTTTTCTCAGGCGACCTTGGTATGCCAGATAGGCCTCTACTAAAGGATCCGACTTTCATTAAGGACGCTGACTATGTCATAATGGAATCAACTTATGGCAATCGCAATCACGAAGAACTTACGGACAGCACTCAAAAACTTATTGATATCATAGATAAGACTGTTGCAAGAGGCGGAACCGTTCTAATACCAAGCTTTGCAGTTGGTAGGAGCCAAGAGCTAATATATTTATTAAATAAAGAGTTCGAGAAGAGAAAGAACCAAAACGTAAGAGTTTTCCTTGACTCGCCAATGGCAGTCGATGCGACTGAAGTCTTTATGCGTAACTACGATATTTTGGACGAAGAGACACAAAAGCTGCTTAAGTCGGGCGACGACCCACTTATGTTTAAGCATCTAAAGTACATTCGCGAGACAGAGGACTCGAAGGCACTTAACGCAGACGAAGCGCCAAAGGTCATTATCGCATCATCAGGCATGATGACAGCAGGCAGAATTAGGCATCACTTAAAGAACTGTCTATGGGACAAGAGAAACTCGCTTATCATAGTTGGCTACCAAGCAGAAGGCTCCTTGGGCCGCATCATTCTGAGTGGCGTAAGAAGAGTTAAGCTCTTCGGCCAAATGGTGGACGTAGGTCTAGAAGTTTATGACTTACAAGGCTTTTCTGCACATGCCGATCAAAACATGCTACTTAAGTGGCTAGACGCCTATGATAATAAGCCTAAAAAAGTATTCTTGGTTCATGGCGAGAGCGATGCACAAGAAATTTTAAAGCAAAAGATTACTAGAGACCAAGGACTTGAGGTCTATGCACCAAAGCTTGGCGAAACAATTGACCTAGCTACAGGTGAAAGCGCAAGGATAGAAGTTCACAAGAACAAGCTAGCTGGCGAAGAAGAGCTTAAGAAGAGCTTTGACAATCTTCTAGCCGCTTTCTCAAACATAGTTAAAAGCTCAAATAAATTATATACGAAGGAAAATTTAAAGAAGAGTAAAAAGCTTAAGGACGCACTTGACGAGGCAGAGCTTGCCTTAGTTAACGTCAATAAGGAGCTTAACTCGTAGGAGGAGAAAAATGAAGTACACAAAAACACTGAAGCGCCTACTTGGGGACGCGATTCGAACAGACAAGAAGATGATTTTATACATCTTATTTGCCTGTCTCTTAGGGGCCTTCGCTCCACTAGTATTATCACTAATGCCTAAGCTAATAGTTGGAGTAGTAGAAAATCCAGGCACAGATGCGATTAGAAGGATTTTACTAATCTCACTTGGCTTTTTTGCTTTGGAGTTCTTAGTTGAGGGCGTAAGCCTTTACTGCTCAAATCAAGTAATAGTAGTAGCTAACAAAACAAGATTTGAGCTAATGCACGAGCAAAATAAAAAGATGGCAGCTGCCGACTTTAAATACATAAGTGACAGATCCATCTTTAAGATGTATGGCATGGCCTTTGAAGCAACAAACAGTGACTGGGGCGGCGTTGCTGGCATGCTTAGAGAGTTTGCAAGAACCGCACCTATAATTCTTTCACTTATAATTATTGGAGGAGTTATTACGGCTCTATCACCATTAACAGGAGCACTACTACTTTTATATGCAATTACTTATGCCTACGCACAAAGACAAGCAAACAAAGAAGTAAGTGATAATGATGCCGAGATAAATAAAATAACTGATGAAATTAGATACTACACTAAAACTGCTGGTGATTTTAAAGCTGGTAAAGAGATTAGACTTTTTAACTTGAAAGACATGATACTTAATGCTTATAAAAACGTTATCGACAAGAGAAAGAGTTTTAGTCTAAGAGCTGTGAACATAACTTTTAGAAAGAGCCTTTTATCAGTTCTAATCTTAATCATTGCACAGGCAGTTTTTGCTTACACACTTATACTTAACTTTAAAAACGGCTCAGTTGATACTGGTAGCTTTTTGATGTATCTAACACTTATGCTGCAATTTGTTTTATTGGCCGACAAAGCTATAGAAGACTACGAGTTTTTTGTTGTTAATCAAACTATTTACGTAGAAAATATGTATGAATTACTTGAAACAGATAAGCTAAGCTCAGACCATGGTACTAGAGATAGGCTTAGTGGTGCTGTTGATATTGAGTTTAGAAATGTTACTTTTGCTTATCCAAGTACAGATAAGAAAGTGCTTGATAATCTAAGCTTTAAGATAGCTAAAAACGAAACCATTGCCCTAGTTGGTAACAATGGTGAGGGTAAGTCAACTATAATCAATTTATTAGTAAGACTATTTAGACCGGACGAAGGAGAGATACTTCTTAATGGAATAAACATCAACGAGTTCAAGGAAGAAGAGCTATACAAGATGTTTGCCTGCATATTCCAACAGGTAAATATCTATCCATATACACTTGGTAATAATATTTCTATGCAAGAGACATATGATTTAGAAAGAGCCAAGAGAGCAATTGAGGACGTGGGACTTAAGGAGCGTATCGAAGAAGAGAAAAACGCTTACGAAAGAAACATGTCTCATGAAGTTGCTAAGGACGCTCTTGAACTATCGGGCGGACAAGAGCAAAAACTTGCCATCTCGAGAGCTGTGTACAAGGACTCACCTATACTTATACTTGACGAGCCAACAGCAAACCTCGATGCACTTGCTGAGCACGAAATTTATTCCAAGCTAAATGACTTAAGAGAGGACAGAACCTCGATATACATCTCACACAGACTGTCATCGACAAAGTTCTGCGACAGAATTATACTTCTTAAGGGCGGAAAGATCTTCGAAGAGGGTACTCACGATGAACTTATGAAGAAGAAGGGTGAATATTACGAAATGTTCACTATACAAGGTAAGTACTATACTAAGGAGGCCTAAATATGAAAAACTTTAAAGAACATATGAAGATATATGGCTTCATGATCAAATCAATTTGGGAATACTCCAAGAAAACAGTATTTTTAATCTTACTAGCTTCTTTATCATCAGCAGGACTTTTACTAATAAATGTATTCTTACCAAAACTAGTTATTGACTCAATAATGAGTGGAGCAGGCTTTGAGATAGTGACTTACGTAGTACTTATGGTGCTTGCAAACGTCATCTTAGCTAAGATACCAGGCTATGTCAACAACTACATCAACAACGTAGACCTTCCTGGCGTGCAACAAAGAATTCGTTACAATATATGCGAAAAGACTATGAAGCTTGATTATTCAATGCTTGAGAACAAAGACTACATGAATCTTAAGGACCAAGCAGACTTCATCATGAGCACTCAATCACCTCTAGCAAACTTCGTTCAAATAGCTGCGGAAGTATTTGTTTCATTTGTAGTAGTAATATTCTTAGCGGTAATCGCCTTTAGTTTCTCCTGGGTTTTAGGTCTTGTGCTTCTTTTAGTAGCATGCCTAAACTTTGTCATAGGCGCTTGGGCGAACAAGAAGATGGGAGACTTCCTAACCTCACTTGAAGATATAAACAGAAAATTTTCTGCTTACATGAGTATTATTTATGACAATAGTAAGATGATGGATGTAAAGCTATTCTCTATGCATAACTTGGTCAATGGTTCTATATATAAGCTGATGAAGGAGATAAGCGGAGGTATAGCTAATATGTATACTGTAAACTCGCTTTCATTTTTCTTTAGCGGTATCTTAGACGGCGTATCAAGAGCTTTAAGCTACATCTATATATCGGTAAGAGCCGTATCGAATGTTTTTGGACCACAAATCTCAATCGGTTCCTTCGCTCTATACACATCGGCCTTTGTTAATTTCAACCAAAGAGTTAGAATCATCTCACAAAACTATGTCAACATGATTATGATGAGAAACATGACAGAGCCTTACTATAGATTTATGATGTTACCAGAAGAAAAGGCAAAAGCATACGAATATGAGATGCCTAAGTCCATTGACACGATTGAGTTTAAAGACGTGTGGTTCAAGTACCCAAGCTCTGAAGACTACGTTTTAAAGAATTTATCCTTTAACATTAATAAGGGCGAAAAGATTTCTATAGTAGGTCTGAATGGTGCTGGTAAGACAACCATCATCAAGTTAATGACAAGGCTATACGAGCCAACAAAGGGCGAGATACTTCTTAATGGCCTTGATATATCAAAGATAAAGATGGACGAGTACCAAAAATTTATTTCCGTTGTCTTCCAAGACTATAACATATACAATTTCCCTGTGGCAGAGACTGTTGCATCGAAGACTGACTACGACAGAGAAAAAGTCACTAAAGTATTGAAAGATATTGATATATATGATAAAATAAATTCGTTAAGTAGTGGTATGGACACTAAAGTCTCCATGGGCTACTCTGAAACGGGAGAAAAACTATCGCAAGGACAGTTCCAAAAGCTAGCAATTGCAAGAAGCTTGTACAAGGACAGCGAGCTAGTTATACTTGACGAGCCAACATCGGCACTTGACCCGAAGAGCGAGGCGGAAATTTACGAGAACTTCAACTACCTTGTTAAAGAGAAGACATCGATATACATCTCACACAGAATGAGTTCGTCGATATTCTGCGATAGAATTTTGTTAATAAATAACGGTACTGTAGAGGACTTTGACACGCATAAAAATCTAATGCAAAAGACGGACAGCCTTTACTACAAGATGTTCAACGCGCAAAAAGAAAACTACGAGTACCAAGAGGAGGAAGAAAGCTATGAGAATGAGTAAAATGTTTTTTAAAACATTGAGAGAGGATCCTAGCGAAGCAGAGATTGCATCACATAAACTACTATTAAGAGGCGGCTTTATCAAGAAGAGCGCCTCAGGTATTTATTCATACATGAACCTTGGTTACAGAGTAATCAGAAAGATCGAGGCCATAGTTAGAGAAGAGATGGACTCACACGACGCTCAAGAGATCAACATGAGTGCTGTTCAGCCAAGAGAGCTTTGGGAAGAGTCAGGTAGATGGGATACCTTCGGACCAGAGATGTTTAAGCTAAAGGACAGAAACGACAGAGAATTTTGTCTTGCGCCAACAGCCGAAGAGTTTTTCACAGACCTTGTAAGAAGCGATGTGAACTCATATAAAAAATTGCCAATAAATATTTACCAAATCAAAACTAAGTACAGGGACGAGAAGAGACCTAGATTTGGTATCAATAGAGCGAGAGAGTTCCTTATGAAGGACGCTTACTCCTTTGACAAGACTCAAGAGGACATGGTAGCAAGCTACAAGAACATGTGGGAAGCGTACGAAAACATCTATGACAGACTTGAACTTGATTACAGGATAGTTAGAGGAGACTCAGGCGCTATCGGTGGTAACGAGTCACACGAGTTCACTGCTTTATCAGACGTAGGTGAAGGCGTGATCACATATTGCGATAGCTGCGATTTTTCAGCGACTGATGAAAAAGCAGAAGTAGCTTATAAATATGACAATAGTAGCGAAGATATAAAAGAGCTTGAAAAAGTAGAAACAAAGGGCGTTAAAACTATTGACGACCTAGCAGAACTTTTAAAAGTTGATAAAGATAGATGCCTTAAGGCAGTTGACCTAATGGTTAAGGGAGAAAAAGTTGTAGTCTTCATACCTGGATCAAGAGAGCTTAACCTAACAAAATTAATAAAGCATCTTGGCTGCGCAGAGCATGAGATTGAGATGATGGGCGATGAAGACATCAAGGCTATGGGATCCTTCCCAGGCTACACTGGCCCAATCGGCTTAAAGGCTGATAGACTTATCGCCGATGAAAGAGTTAAGAATATCAAAAACATGGTCATAGGCGCTAACGAAGAAAATTATCATTACATGAACTATAATATCAGTGACAATGAAAAATTTGAATTCGTAGACGATTTACTAATGATAGCTGAGGGCGATGTTTGTCCTAAGTGCGGCGGTAAACTTGAGTTCAAAAGGGGCATCGAAGTCGGAAACATCTTCCAACTTGGTCAAAAGTACTCAAAATCTATGAAGGCAACATTCCTTGATGAGAATGGCAAGGACGAATACTTCTGGATGGGCTGCTACGGCGTTGGCATATCAAGAACAGTATCTGCTATAGTTGAGCAAAACAACGATGAAAAGGGTATCATCTGGCCAATATCATCATGTCCATACGAAGCCATCGTAACAATCGTCAATGTAAAAGACGAAGAGCAAAATAAACTTGCCGAAGAAATTTATCAAAAACTATTGGCGGAGAAGGTCGAAGTGCTTCTTGATGACAGAGCAGAAAGAGCCGGCGTTAAGTTTAACGATAGAGACCTAATTGGTATACCTCTTAGAATTACAGTAGGTAAGCTTGCTAGCGAAGGCAAGGTTGAGTACTCGACTCGCCTAGTGATGGAAAATGAAGAGATAGATGCGAGCGAAGCTATTGACAAGATAATTGCATATATAAAGGAAAGGAAGAATAATCGTGGATAAAAAAGTTAGAGTAAGATTTGCACCATCGCCAACAGGTTTTGTGCACATAGGCTCATTAAGAACAGCGCTATATAACTACTTATTCGCTGAAAAGATGGGCGGCGACTTCATCTTAAGAATCGAAGACACAGACAGAACACGTTATGTCGAAGGCGCTATAGAAAACTTGATAAACTCACTTCACTGGGCTGGTATACACTACAGCGAAGGTGTTTTTATTGAAGATGGCAAGGTAGTTCAAAAAGGTGACTACGGTCCATATATACAATCAGAAAGACTTGATATATATAGAAAATATGTTGATCAGCTAATCGATGAAGGCAAGGCATACTACTGCTTCTGCGATAAGGAAAGACTTGACAGAATCAGAGAAGAAAGACAAATCAAGGGCCTAATACCAAAGTATGACGGCTTCTGTAGAAATATTCCTCTAGACGAAGCAAAGAAAAGAGTCGCTAATGGTGAGCCTTATGTAGTTAGACTAAAATTACCAAAGGATACAGACATAACTTTCCACGACGTAGTTAGAGGCGACATCACCATCAACACAGAAGATATAGATGATCAAGTACTACTAAAGTCTGACGGCTTCCCAACATATCACATGGCAGTTGTAGTTGACGACCACCTAATGGGCATAACACACATCGTTAGAGGGGAAGAGTGGCTACCATCTACACCAAAGCACGTATTTTTATACGAGGCACTTGGCTGGGAAAAACCAGAGTATGTTCACTTACCAACAGTACTTAACAAAGACAGAAAGAAATTATCAAAGAGACAAGGCGACGTGTCAGTAGAAGACTTCAAAGACAAAGGCTATTTGCCAGAAGCACTTAATAATTACTTAGCACTAGTTGGCTGGTCACCAGAAGATAATAAAGAGATATTTACCATGGATGAGCTAATCAAAGAATTTTCATTTGAAAGAGTATCTAAGACAGGCGGTATCTTTGACAAGGATAAACTTGATTGGGTAAACGCACAATTCTTAAGAAATCAAGATATAAATGTATTAAGAGAAGAAGCGAGCGAAGAACTAATCAAGGCTGGACTAATCACAGAAGACTTTGCAAAAGAAAATAAAGAGTATATGGAAGTTTTAATCGATACACTTAAGGATAATATATATTTAATGACAGAGCTACCTGAAAAGGCAAGATTCATCTTCGAAGAGCTTCCACTTGCAGATGAAACAAAAGAATTCCTTGAAGGAGAAAATGCAGAAAACGCTAAAGTACTTGCAAACGCAATCGAAGAAGAGCTTGCATCAGTAGACGAGATCACACTTGATTACGCCAAAACATTTATGAAGAGCATACAAAAGAAGACAGGCATCAAGGGTAAAAACCTTTACATGCCAGTTAGAGCGATGATTTCATTCTCAGTACACGGACCAGAAATGGATAGGATACTTTACTTATTGGGTAAGGAAAAGATATTCAAGAGACTAGATAAATTTAAATAAATTAATAGATGAAATGATTATGGGCTTTGCACGATGCAGAGCCCATTTGTGTAAAAGAAATATAATAAAATAAACACTTGACAAAAAATTATGAAACAATTATAATATAATTATAGAATAGGTATAAAAGGAAGTATATATATGGAATTTGAATGGGACGAAAATAAAAATGAAATAAATAAAAAGAAACATGGAATTTCTTTTGAAGATGTAGAATCGGTTTTTTCAGATTTTTCAGCTATCATCTTTGATGATCCAGATCATTCAGAAACTGAAGAACGTTTTTTAATTATAGGAATGAGTTTACGAAAAGGAATTTGCATTGTTAGTCATTGTTATAGAAATAATGAGAATATTATAAGAATTATATCCGCAAGAAAAGCTACAAAGAATGAACGAATGATATATATTAATGGTATTTAGGAGGTATAAAATGAGAGAAGAATACGATATAAAAAATTTAAATCCAAGAGAAAACATTTATGCTGAACAAATTGCAAAGAAACAAATAACAATCAATCTTAATCAAACAGTTATAAGTTATTTTAAAGACCAAGCGAAAAGCACGGGCATACCATATCAAACTTTAATAAATTTATATCTTGAAGATTGTGTTGCAAATAATAAAAGCTTAAAAATGACTTGGAAGTAAATGTTAAATTACACAAAGAAGTAGGGGAGACTCTGCTTCTGTTTTTTTGGGTAAGATTTAGATAAAAATATACATACAATACATTTACATAAAAGAAAAAGTTTTAGCTTTGGATCAATTGACCTTAGGCTAAAACTTTTTTATTGCTTAAAATATTTACTTCAATTTATTAATTTCGTTTTTGTTCTTCTTAACCACAGTGCTTAGCATCAAGATACCCACAATGTTTGGTATGACCATAAGGCCATTTAGAAGGTCACTCACATTGTATATAGCGTCGACGCTTACTATAGTTCCGCCAACCACAGCGATGATGGCAAAGATCTTGTAGTAGTTGATTGCGTCCTCACCAAATAGGTACATAACGTTCGATTCACCGTAGTAGTACCAGCCAAGTATAGTTGTGAAGCCGAAGAAGAATACCGATATCGCGTAGAATACTGAGCCCGATCCACCTAAAGCGATGTCAAAGCCATTTTGCAAAACGCCTGCGAAGTGCGCTCCCGCTATCTCATTTGCGCCAGTAACTAAGATGATTAGCGCAGATACAGTACATACGATGAAAGTATCGATTATAACAGTTACCATCGAGATGTAGCCTTGCTTAGATGCGTGATCTACGTCAGCGATGGCATTTGCATGAGGCGTTGAGCCCATGCCCGCTTCATTTGAGAATAGTCCGCGCGCCATACCATGCTTAACGGCTTCTTTGATGCTGAAACCGACAGCGCCACCAGCCGCCGCCTTCCATGTGAATGCATTTGTGAATATGCTTTTAAATACCGGGCCAATATTTGCCGAGTACTTTAGTAAAATTACTAGACCATGTAAAAGGAACATCGCTATCATGAATGGAACGACCTTAGTCGCTACCTTTGCTATTGACTTTGCTCCACCTATAATTATAAATGATAATAGTACTGCGATGAAGGCGCCAGTATAAACAGGGGCGATATTAAATGAGCTTTCCATAACGCTCGCAACCGAGTTTGATTGAACCATGTTGCCAGCGAAGGCTAGAGCGATGATGATGAATATGGCAAAGACTGCTGCTAAAAATTTGCCAAGAGCCTTGTTTTTTATGCCTCTTGATAAATAGTAGGCAGGTCCGCCAAAGTAATCGTCGCCCTTTTTCTCTCTATATAAAATCGCTAGAACTGTTTCTGAATAAATGATTGCCATACCTAAAAAGCCCGACACCCACATCCAGAATATACTTCCAGCGCCGCCAAGCATGATGGCAGCAGCAACACCCGCGATGTTACCAGTACCTATTTGCGCGGCAAGCGAAGTGTAGAACGCTTCAAGAGGCGTTACTAGGCCATTCGCAGCGTCTCTCTTAGACTTTTTAAGCTCCTTAAAACCTTGTCCAAGCTTAGTAAATTGAATAAAGCCAAGCTTTACAGTTAAGTAAAGACCAGCAAAGACAAGTAAGAAAACTAATAAATAGTCCCATATAAAATCTTTGATCAATAATATTGTATCCATATTTCCTCCTTACTTAAGCTTTGGCTCGTCCAATTTGTGAGCTTCATTTGAAACTATATTCGATAGTAAAATCAAACCAATGACATTCGGTATAACCATGAGAGCGTTAAACGTGTCCGCAAGCACCCAAACGAAGTCAACAGATACAACAGTACCAACGATTACAGCGATTACGACAAGAAGTCTGTAAACCAAGACAGCCTTTTGTCCGAATAAGTAAACTATGTTCGATTCGCCAAAGTAGTACCAACCAACTATCGTTGAAAAAGCGAAGAAGAATAAACTTATCGCTAAGAATATAACTCCCGGCTTACCAAAAGCAATCTCGAAACCCTTTTGCGTAACAGCAACTGAGTCAAGACCATTTTCAAAAGAGAATATGTGAGCGTCAGTCAATAAGATGATCATAGCAGTTACAGTACAGATGATAATGCCAGTTAATACACCGAAGATGGCAGATAGACCTTGGTCCGCAGGTTTATCAACAGTCGCTACAGCGTGAGCATGAGGCGTAGAGCCCATCCCAGCTTCATTCGCAAATAGTCCGCGCGCAAGACCCATCTTGATCGCGTGCTGAACACTGATACCAACAGCGCCACCAAAGACAGCCGAGGTACTGAACGCACTTTGAAATATTAACTTAAATACAGGGATGATATTTTGTCTGAACATAACAAGAATAACTAGACCAGATAAGATAAAGACAGCAGCCATGACAGGCACTATCATCTCAGCAATCTTAGAAATTCTTTGCACCCCACCCATAACTATCATGCTGACAAGAACCGCTAGGATGATGCCAGTGTAAGCAGGTTTGATGCCGAAGCCCTCTTGCATCGATAGAGCGATGGAGTTCGATTGAACCATGTTGCCCGCGAAGCCCAGAGCCAAAATTAAAAATATAGCAAAGAATATGGATAAGACCTTAGCAAAACGTTTATTTTTAATACCTTGACTTATGTAGTAAGCAGGTCCGCCATAAACCTCGCCGTCCTTCTTTTGTCTGAAGACTTGAGCCAAAATCGCCTCAGCAAATATAGTCGACATGCCAAGAAGGCCAGAGATCCACATCCAAAATACAGCGCCCGGTCCACCAGCCATGATGGCAGAGGCCACACCGCCAACCGATCCAGTACCAAGCTGAGCAGCAACAGCAGTCGCAAGCGCTTGGAACGAGCTTACTTCGCCCTCCTTCTTAGGGCCGTCATCCTTCTTAAATACATTTCCTAAAGTAGACTTAACAGCAAGACCAAGCTTAGTGATTTGCGGGAACTTCAGTTTAATAGAAAAAAATAATCCAGCAAAGACCAAGAGGAAAATGATTACATAGTCCCACAAAAAGTCCTTAATATGAATAATAAAATCCATGTTACCTCCAATCTGATTCTCTAAGTAAAAATGTCAATTAATTAATCACTCAATGCATATGTATAAACTTTGCTTATATATAGATGAGTAAGTATTAATTAATATTATATAATAAAAAAATTACTTAGTCAAACGAAATGAATTGGGGGAATGGATTGAGATGTTGCAAAAAGAATACATTGCAATTCATTTCAGTATGTGCTATAGTTAATTTATGCGTTCAAGTCATAAGAAAAGCAGTTGAACTAAGAGCTAAGTTTTAAATTAAATAATAAGAAATAAGTGAATAAAAAATTCTATAAATATTTAAAAGAATATATAAAAAACTTGACAATATATCATAAAATGGGGTATAATTTATGTACAAGGAAAGCAAGCGAGGTTTTCGCTTATAAAGGAGCTCTGTCATTTTATGGTGGAGCTTTTTTATTTTGTAGGAGTTAATATGAATAGCAAACCTTTTAAAACAATTGAAGAACAAATTAATATTCTTGAGTCTAGAGGAATGATAGTAGACCATGACAAGGCGAAAGATTCTTTAATGAGAAACGGTTATTACAACGTAATCAATGGCTATAAAGATTTCTTTTTGGAAGATGATAATAAATTTATACCAGGAACAAGATTTTATGATCTTGACACATTGTTCCAAGTAGATAAACTTCTTAGCAAAGCGTTTTTTTCATCATCACTAGATATAGAAAGGATGTTTAAGACCAATTTAGCCTACTTTTTATCAGAAAAATTTGGAGAAAAAGAAGCGGATTATTTAAACACAAAAAACTATATTACAGGAAGAAATATTGAAAAAGACGTATGGCAAATTGATAAAACTATAGATATATTCAAAAATTTAATATCCGAAAACATTGAACCAATTACCCATTATAGGAAAAAATATAATAACGTACCACCTTGGATATTATTTACAAGAGCAACGTTTGGTAACGTATACTATTTATATAAATTGTGCAAAGGAGACATAAAGACAAAAGTCGTTTCAAGCATGTTGAAAGTAAGTTCCGACTGTATAGATAATTTAAGCAAACAAGTTTTTTCTGATATAATACTTTTAATACTACAATTTAGGAATAGAACCGCACACGCAAATCGAACATATAATTTTGAAATAAAAGCATCAAATAGTTTTTTGCCATATAGTGAGGCATTTTACAAACCTTTCAATATAGATAAAACAGCGCATAAAAATAATATATGCCGTACAAATGCTTTTGCATTTATAGCAAGCATATATTATCTAGATAAAAACAATTATCTTTTACTTAGAGAGCAGGTAGTTCAAATATTAAATTTCTATAAATCGGTACAAGCACAAAACTATAAACAATTTTTACTTGCGCTAGGCATACCAAACGATTTCACAGATATAAAGATAGAAAAGATTCTGCCTAGCATATAGATAATTTATATCAATTAAATAAAAAAAGCAAAAGCTATAGTATAGAATATAATTATATTATAGCTTTTTTTTGTTTGCCTAAACATTATATCCACTAAGCTTTTCTCTCTGCTTAAGGATGGCTTATGTTTATATCAATAGCAAATGGCCTTTGTATAAATAGCTTTAATGTGCTACATGCGTATTAATGTGGTATAATGTTATTAAGGATATAATTTTATTACACAGAGGTGATTTTATGTTGATACTTGCTACATATGATGTTGAAACTATGGATAGTGAAGGTAGAACTAGACTGAGACGAGTAGCTAATGTATGTAAAGACTATGGACAAAGAGTGCAAAATTCAGTTTTTGAATGTATAGTGACACCTGCTGAGTTTGAAGAACTTAAGTACAAATTAAAGAAAGAGATAGATGAAGAAAAGGACAGTATAAGATTTTATCATCTTGGAAGCAAGTGGAAAGCAAAAGTAGAAATGATGGGTAGGACAACTAGCTTCAATCCAGAAGAAGATACTTTTATATTTTAGGAGGAAGCAATGAAATACGCACATATTGACCACAGTGCTGATCAAATCAAAAGGCAAGAGCTTATAGATCATTTAAGTAACACTGCAGATAAAGCTAAATCATCAGCTAGTGAGATAGGTATTGGAAATATTATGTATCTTCTAGGCATACTACACGACGTTGGCAAAGCTAGTGAAGCGTTTCAGCACAAAATAATAAATAATACAGATGAGAAAGTAAATCACTCGTCGGCAGGAGCACTGTATTTATTGTCTTTATACAATAAATGTGCTAAGCAAAGCTCATTCGAAATGAACATACTACAAGAGTATTTTTATATAATGACATATGTTATAAGCGCTCATCATGGTTTATATGATATTCCTTATTATGATATTAACAATAGTCTATCTAACAGATTAAAAGATAGAATTAGGTTTGATGAAGATGAAAGGATCTGTTTTAAAAGAGAAGTAGTGCCATATATAAAAGAGCTTGAAGAAAAATTAAATATAGATTTATTAGATATATTTAAGAAAGGTTATTTTGAATATAAAAATTCCAAAGATAATTTAAAATATATTGATATGAAGGCAAATTATTATTATCTGTCTTTATATATGAGACTTTTCTTATCGATTCTAAAAAATGCAGATATTGTCGATACTATAAATGCATATGATTTGATCATAGATGACAACGTTACTTATGATGCTCAAGAGAAAGCTGAAATATATAGCAAAAATTTAAAAGAAAAATATTCTAGTTTTCCTGAGCCAAAAAATGATCTAGATAAGGTAAAAAACGAGTTAAAGCTTGTTATCGATGATAGGGGACGTGAGGATGAAAGCGGTATATATAAGCTTGATCTTGCGACAGGAGCTGGAAAAACTTTATTAAGTATGTTATATGCTACAAATCAAATGAAGTATAAATCAAAGAAGAGATTTTTCTATATAACTGCATTTTTATCCGTCTTAGAGCAAAATGCAGGTGAAGTCAAAGATGTATTGAAAGATAAGAGTATATTAGAATACCACTCAAATATACTTGATCAATCATCATTTAATAACACTAACAATGAGAGCGCTTATGAGAGTAAAGATAAGATGTGTAGAGAATACTTAATAGAGAGTTTTGATGCGCCTGTAGTTTTGACAACTTTAGTACAATTCATAAACACTTTATTTAAAGGTAAATCAGCAAATATAAGGAGATTCTCCTCATTAATTAATTCTGTAATTATATTAGACGAAGTTCAGTCTCTTCCTATAGAGATGACATATTTATTTAATCTTGCAATGAACTTTATATCTTCTGTAATGAAGGCGAATATAGTTTTATCAACAGCTACTCAACCTAAATATGATGAAAATAACATAAAATATAGAATTGACTACGCAGATAAAGCAGATCTTGTAAAACTTAGCCAAAATCAGCTTAAGGCATTTAAAAGGACAAAAGTATATAATTTTAATGATGGTAAGAAAAGTAACTCAAAAGATATTGAGGCGGAAGTATTATTGCATACAAAAGATTCAACTCTTATCATATTAAATACAAAAAAAGCAGCAAGAAAATTGTACGAAATGCTAATTGAAGATACAGGAAATACAGAGGACATATACTTATTAAACACAGATTTTTGTCCGGAGCATAGAAAAGACATACTCGATAAAATAAAGGCAAAACTTTCAAAAGGAAATGCAGTGAAGCTAGTAGCTACACAGCTTATAGAAGCAGGAGTTAATGTTGATTTTAAAAGACTTATTAGGTCTTATGCAGGCATTGATTCTATTATACAAGCAATCGGAAGATGTAATAGATATGGCTTACAGAAAGAAGGTATAGTTAACTTAGTCAACATGGGTTTTGAAGAAAACCTTAATTACTTGGAATCTATTGGATATAAAAAAGACATCACTGAGATTATACTCAATAATAAATCTGGCGAAATCGATATTGATGAACTAAACGATGAATTTTTTGCACGTTATTACACAAAGTACGAAAACTTAATGACATATCCTCTAGGAAAAGATATGCCTAGTGCCTTTGATTTGCTCAGCGACAATCTTGATAAAATTAGTATAAAAACAAAAGAATTTCCTGTTATAAGGCAAAGCTTTAAAACAGCTGCTGATAATATTAACTTAATCAAAAATGATACAAAGGCAATGATAGTTTGTTATAAAAATTCAAAAACAGGAAAATCAAATGAGAAAAAATATGATGAGTTAAAAATGCTTTTAGAAAATAAAGATAATGTAATTTATAATATATCAAAAATAAAAAGACTTTTAAAAGAAATGCAAAGCTACACAATAAATGTATATGAAAATGCAAAGCTCAATGATTTTGTTGATTCGTATATGGACGGTGACATTCTTTTACTTAAAAAGCAATACTATAATGATAATGGCTTTAACATAGATCAAGAAAAAAATAAAGAGCTAATGCCCTTTATTATAATGTAATAGTAAGTTTTTCAATCTGCGTAGTTAATACTATGATAAACTTATTATACCACAAAGAAATTAAAATATATTCTTAAATTTTAAAAAAGCACTTGACAAACAAAATTAAGAATAATATAAAAATAAGTGAAGAATAAAAAGAAGGAGGTAATAATATGGATGGTCCAAATGAAAAATCTAAATATTTTTACATTAGATTGACAGGAGATTATGGTTTAATAACATCACCTGAAACAAAAGGAGGCGGAGAAAAAGCAACATATCCAGTTATAACAAAGCAAGCTGTCTTAGGTATACTTGATGCGTGTTACTTTAAACCTGTGCTTAAAAATGTTGTGGATGAAGTCAAGGTAATTAATCCAATAAGAACACATACTATGGGAGTTAGAGTTCCGAAAGATAATTACAAACAAGACAGAAGCAACATAACATACTTAGTAAATCCAGAGTATTTAATTAAATACCATTTTGAGTGGAACTTATTTAGAGATGACCTAAAAAAAGATAGAAACATGAAAAAACATGAGGCAATTATGCAGCGCTCTATTGAAAGAGGTGGAAGGAGATCTATCTTTATTGGAGCAAGTGAGTGCCAAGGCTACGTTAATGCGATTACTAAAGAGGAATACGAAAGCAAAATAAGTTACTACGAAGGACAAACATTATCCTTTGGCTTAATGTTTAACAGTTTTAAGTATCCAAATAAGCCTGGAGAAAAACTTTATTCTTACTTTGGAAATGTAATTATGAAGGATGGCATAATTAATTTTAAAGATCAAGAAGACTGCGAAGTTAAAAATGAGCTTTCAACATATGACTTTAAGTATCCAGAGCAAGAGCTTTCAGTTGACGAAGAATATGCAAAATTAGAAGGGAGATGATTAAATGACGCTGATTAATTCGCTTGTAAAAACATATGATAAATCTCTAGAGGCAGGTTTAGTTGATAAATACAATGGTAATGACTCAGTAATTCTCCCTTTATATCATGATTTGCTTAAGTCTACTGGAGAGAACATATTAAAGATAAGTATCGATAAAAATTTTAATTTTGTTAAGAGTTCATTCTTGGCTAAAGATGACAAAATTATTTTTCCAGTAAGTTTAGATTCAGCGACTAGAACAAGGAATTCTATGCCGCATATGCTTGTAGATAATTGCTCATATATTGCTCCTTATAATGAAGAGAGACATAAAGATTATATGGATGCGTTAGAAAATTGGATAGCCAAAGAAAAAGACACAGAAATTAAAGATTTTATAAGAATTATTTACAGTTATATTAAAAAAGAAAATTTTATATATGAAGCTTTAAGATATGCATTAGGCGTTGATGTTGTAAAGTTGACCGATAAAGCCTCTATACTAGAATATACATTTCTTAATGATAAAAACAAGGAAATAACAAAAAGACTTGAATTAGATAAGATATATTTAGAGTTTGAAGTAGTAGACTTTAAAAATCATGAAGATTATTCAGTAACAAAATACAAAAAACTTCATCAAGTTCATATTAATAATGTTATAAGCTCTCTGACAAAGAACGGAATATGTAATATAACGGGAAAAGAAGACTATATTGTTGATAAACATCGTGGCATTATAGATACCTCAAAATTGATTTCTTCAGTTGAGGAAATTTACTTGGGAAGATTTAAAAAAGGTAGCGATGTAATTAGCATAGGATATGAAACATCAGAAAAAGCTCATTTAATGCTTAAATATTTAATGGACAATAAAAATTCATCCAAATGGCTTGGCGGTCAGCAGTATATAGTTAACTGGTTTTCAGATGATGTTAAGAATGAAAAGAAGCTCTTTATTACATCTGCAAATCCAAATTTAGCTGGTGTAAATGAGACGGACGAGTTCGATATAGATAAAATAGAAACAAAAAATGATACAAAGGATACTTATAGAGCGGTTTATAGCGAAAATGAGAAAGTAGCTAATTCTTTTATCACAGGTGTAGATAAAGTACCTAAAGATTCAATATATAGTGCGCTAATTGTTGAAAAAGTTAACAAGGGAAGATCATCAATTAGATACTTTAAAGAGCTTCAGACATCACAGCTTTATGAAAATCTTGAAAAGTGGTCAAACACTTACTATTATTATACACTTACTAGTAATGGCAATTTAATTAAGAAAACACCTAGTATATTCTCAATATTAGATGCTGCTTATGGAACAGAAAGAGAAAAAAAACTTGTTAATGACAACGATAATTTTAAAAAAGATCAATTGCAAAAAATGATTATTTCAATCATAGAAGGCAAAGAGATGCCAAAGAATATAGTTAAAGCAATCGATATGAACATAAGGAAAAAATTAAACTATAAAAATACATGGAATATTTTACAATCAATAGCCCTTGCGGTTTTAAGAGATTCATCAAAGGAGGAGAATGAAGATATGCTTGACAGAGATAATTTAGATAGGTCCTACCTATATGGTAGACTACTAGCCGTGTATGAAATGACGGAAAGACTTACTTTTGACTTAGCAAAGAACGCTGACGGAGAAAAAGCAAAAAAGAACGAAGCAATAAGACTTACCAATGCAGATAGGTATTGGACATCATATACAAAATATCCCGCAAAAATAACAGAAGTTTTAGATGATAAAACTAAAACATATATGAATAAATTAAAGGCTACAAATCCTGGCTTCGCAGTGTTGTTAGACAGAGAGAAAGAGGATATATTTATAAAGTTAGGTGAACTAGGTTTATCAGAAAAAGAAGACAATAAAGCTTTAAGTAGTAGATTTTTATATGGTTACTACGCAGAAAAACGTTTTGGTTTAAAAAATAAAGAAAGTAATAAGGAGGAAAAGTAATGAGTAATGTAATTGAAAAAAAGGTCGACTTCATAATGACAATTGAAGTAAATAATGCAAATCCAAATGGAGATCCACTTGCGGGCAACATGCCAAGAACCGACTCTTTTGGTTATGGAGAAATTTCTGACGTTTGTATAAAAAGAAAGATAAGAAACAGAATGCAAGACAAAGGATACGAGATTTTTGTAAAGAGCAATGAAAAGTCAGATGACGGATTTACTTCACTAGAAAAAAGATACAGTAGCGTTGTAGATAAAAAAGCAACAGATGAAGAAGCATATAATTTATGCTGTGAAACATGGTTAGACGTCAGAAGCTTTGGACAAGTAATAACATATGACAAGAAAGCTGTCGGCATTAGAGGACCAGTTAGTATATCAATCGCAAAATCACTAACTCCAGTTGATATAACAACTATGCAAATTACCAAGAGCGTTAATAGTATGGAAAAAGAAGGCGGCGGAAAATCCTCAGACACTATGGGCTCAAAACACTATGTTAATCATGCCATATACGTAGTTAACGGAGCAGTAAATGTAAACTTTGCAAAGAAAAACAAATTTACCGATGATGACTTAGCAGTATTAAAAGAGTGTTTACAAGAACTATTCATTAATGATTCTTCATCAGCTAGACCAGACGGATCAATGATAGTAAGAGATATATTCTGGTTCGTTCATGACTGCGAAATAGGCAATGTATCAAGCGGCAAGATTAAAGAACTACTTGAATTTGACATACCAGAACTAGAAGATCAAGATTATAAATCATATAATATTAGGTTAAATGAAGAAAAATTAAAAGAATACGAAGAAAAAGGATTAAAAGTAGAATATTTAACAGGCATATAAAGCAAGACATATGGACGAAGAAGATTATTTAAGCCTAAGTAGAATACAGCATTTTGTGTTTTGTAAAAGACAGTGGGCACTTTTAGAACTAGAACAAATTTGGTTTGAAAATAAAGACACAACACTTGGTAAACTTATACATGAAAACGTAGATGACCCATATTTTTACGAAAAAAGAAAAGACAGAATATATGAAAGATCACTGCGTGTTAAATCGGATGAACTTAAGATAGTGGGTGTCTGTGACCTAGTCATATATGAGAAAAATGAGAACGGAGTAGAGATAGAAAACTACAATGGACTGTGGTTACCCTATGTCGTAGAATATAAAAAGGGTAGAGCAAAAAAGACAAAGGCAGATATATATCAACTAGTTGCCGAAACAATGTGTTTTGAAGAAATGCATAATGTTAAACTAAAAAAGTCAGCGCTTTATTATAAAAGTCCAAACAAAAGATTAGAAATAGATATTACAGATGAATTAAGGCAGGAAGTAAGAGACATAGTGACACAAATGTATGAGATATACAATCAAAACAAGATACCTAAAGCGAGTAAAAACATTAACTGTAAAAACTGTTCCTTAATTGATTACTGCATGCCAAAACTCACAAAAAAGAAAAAAAGCGTTATAAATTATATCAATAGGATGGTGATGGAAGAATGAGAAAGCTATTGAATACATTATATATTACAAATGAAAATATCTACTTAGCAAAAGATGGAAGCAATATAGTAGTTAAAGATGAGGTAAATGGCAAAGTCTTCCAATCACCAATACAAAATTTTGAAAACATAGTTTGCTTCAATTACGTTGGAGCGAGCCCAAAACTATTAGACATGTGCATGAAAAACAACGTGGGTATTAGCTTTTTAACACCAGAAGGATATTTTTGTGCAAGAGTCTCAGGAAGAATTAATGGTAATGTATTACTAAGAAAAGAACAGTTTAGAATATCTGAAAATCAAGACAGAGCACTTTCATACGCAAAATCATTTGTAATAGCAAAGCTATATAATTCAATAAAAGTTTTAGACAGATATCTAAGAGATTATAAAGATACAATATACAAAGAAGAAGTTAAAGAATCTATAAGCAAGTTAAAAGAAAGCAAAATAAACGCATTCAATGCGCAAGACTATACAGAGCTCTTGGGCATAGAAGGAGATGCAGCAAGAG
>NZ_CAKPYL010000015.1 GCF_934202865.1 uncultured Fenollaria sp.
TTATAATTATATCATATATTATAGCAAAATAAAAGGTGAAAATGATGAAAGAGATAAAAATTAATGAAAATGATAACGATCAAAGACTAGATCGATTCCTTGTGAAATTTTTTCCAAACGCGACGAAGTCCTTCCTCATGAAGATGCTTAGGAAGAAAAATATAGTTTTGAATGGCAAAAAGGCGAGTGGTGATGAAAGAGTCATGACTGGTGACGTCATCAAAGTATTTTTCTCGGACGAGACTTTCGAGAAATTTACCGAAGCGCCAAAGAAGTTTAACCCCAACATCATTGACTTGAATATAGTTTATGAGGATGAAAACATTGCCATCATCGATAAAGATGAGGGTGTATTAAGTCATGCCACTAAGGATGGCTTTGAGAAGAACGTTGTCGATAGCTTTATAAAGTATCTCATAGACAAAAAAGAATTCTCTCCTCGCAATGAAAATACTTTTAGACCCGCCCTTGCCAATAGGCTTGACAGGAACACTAAGGGTCTTTTGATTGGCTGCAAAAACTACGAAGCACTTAAAGAGATGACTAAGCTTATCAAAGATAGAAAGATTAATAAGTATTACAAAACCATTGTCAAAGGTAATTTTGATGTGGACGAAACTTTTGAAGTGAATTACGAAAAGAACGAGAAGAAGAATATGATGAAGCTCTCTGATGATGGTGCTGAGATGATCACGCACTTTAGGACCATGGAGATGAAAAACAATTTTACTGAGCTTGAGGTGCTTTTGCTAACTGGCAAGACTCATCAAATACGTTTTCATCTAAAAACGCTTAAGCACCCGATTGTTGGTGACAGGAAGTATGGCGATGCGGCCACTAATGCAAGGCTCGCGCATATAATTAACAATCAGCTTTTGTACTCATACAAAATCGCTTTTCCAGAGCTAGATGGTTTCTTTAGCTATTTATCGAATAAAGACTTTTATGCTAATAGCTGGAGTGCTTATGATAAGGTTAAGGAGGTCTTGTTCAAATGATTACTGTATATGAAACGAATAAAGATGCGAGGAACTTATTTAGTGCGATAGCAATGGATGAGGGCGGCAAAACCATAATCATAACTAAAAATACTGAGTACAAAGACTTCATAGTACAAGAGGGACTAAAGAGGCTTGGCATGCTCATAAACACAAGCGTTCTGAGTATAGACGACTTTTATCTAAGAGAAGCAAAGGGCAATTACAAATTTCTATCTGAGCTTAGTATGCGCCTTATCATTAAGCAAGTGATTGAGATGAACAAGGGCGAGATGCCATTTCTAAACTATCCATCGTATATGGATTTGATTTTCGAAGCGATTAAGGACGCAAGCGCTAATGATATTGACTTATTAGAAAAGGGCGGCGAGTACAAGAAGATTTACGAAGACTACGAAGCGCTTCTTAAGAAGGGCGGCTACCTTGGCATGAATGAAGGCGTTGAGCTTGATGACTTAAAGATAAAAGGCGCAAAGGCCATATACTTTATCGGCTTTAACGAGATTAGTAAAAAGCTAGTCCACTTGATTGAGATGGAAAAAAAATTTGATAAAAATGTAAAAATTTTTATAGAAGAGGACTTTGCTTCGGATGAACTAGTCACTTACTTAAAAGAAAATGCAAATGAATTTTATCTTGATGATGAAGGCGACAGTCATTTTGAAAAAATTTCGAAAAATTTATTTAATGAAGAAATTACCCACACAGCTGGAATAAATTTTGTGCGTGCGGACTCAATTGAGGCCGAGCTTGACTATGCCTTAACTGATATTAAGGAAAAGGTATTTAAGGACGGCTACGCTTATGCTGATGCTCTTATCTACATTATGGATAAATCAGAGGAAAGGGCTTTAACAGATATGCTAAGCGCCTACGAGATACCCGTGAACAAGAACAGTGTATTTCACTTAAGGGATTTAGTTTGGCAAGATAAATTATTGTCTGATATAGCTGCGAGCGAAAGCCTTATGTCAAGCACTAGTGATATTCCGGGCGAATGCCATATGCCGGGCGAATGCCATATGACGAGCATTAGTGATATGCCGGGCGAATGCCATATGTCGGGCGGATGCCATATGTCGGGCGAATCGATTTTTGAACTGATTAAAACTTACAAGGCTGATGAAATGCTCTTAGATAAGTTTAAAAAAATAATCGCCGCAATCGAAGATATCTATGGCAAGGCCATTAGCAAAGAGAAGTGGATCGAGCTACTCAAATTAGCATTTAAATATGAAGTTTACAGAGAAAAGGACAGACTTCCTTTTGGCGTATCGATATACTCAGCTGACTTTGATACGCTAAGGCACTATAAACTGATTTACATAATCGGCATGAACATGGATAGCTTTCCAAAGAGCATGAGCGAAAACTTTTTGCTTGACAATATTTACGCAGAGACTGGCTTTGACAAGAAAGAAAAGATGTCGAGGCTATCGAAGAACTTGATGAAAAAACTTTTTAAGGCAGCTGATGAAAAAATCACTATGACTTACTCGGCAAGAACAAGTTCGGACGCAGATCAAGGCGCCTCATCCTTCTTTAATGAGTTTCATATTGACGAGTGGATAAGCGTGAAGAGCCTTGGCGCTATCGAGAAGAGCGCCTCACTTGCTACGAGCGATGAACAAAAGAAATTCATTAGCGCTTACAAAAATATTGGCCCAGCGAAGTTCATTAACTACGACGAAATCAATAAGCTTAGGGCAGAGGGCGTCATCTCGAAGTATAACGGTAAGCTTGAGAGCTACTCAGCCATGAGCGTCGTTGACGATTTTGTGAAAAATAAATTAACTGTATCGTTTTTAGAGACTTTCAAGACCTGTCCATATGCGGCGCTCCTTGGCTATATCTATGGCATAGAGCCCGCCGAGGTCGATATGAAGGCGAGAAACATCGGGACTTACATGCATAAAGTTTTGGAGCTTTATTACAGAAACTTTATCGGGAAAAAGGTCATCTATGATGAGGCTCTTTTAGTTAGGACCATGAATATGATTAAAAAAACTAATGAATACGCTGATGTTTATGGCTTTGAACTTGAAAATATCGAGAGCTATATCAAGGACTTTATCGTCTTTGATGAAGAGCGAATGAAAAATTCGAATTATATCGTAAAAGAAGTAGAAAAGATGATCATTATTGACGTAGATGGTTATAAGATTAAGGGCAAGATCGATAGGGTCGACGAGGATACTTTGTCTGGCAAGATCCTTGTACTTGACTACAAAAAGAGCAATTACATCAATAAAGATAGTCTTCAGCTATCGGCCTATGCACTCTACTATAAGCCAAGTGGGGTGGATATTGACGCGGCCTTCATTACTATGACTAAGCTTAATGGCAAGCTTGATATTAAAAAGGCTGATGCCGATGCTTGCGAAGAAGAGATAAGGTCTTTAATTGAAAAGCTTAAGACTTATAGCTTTAATATCATTGACGAGGCAAGTAAAGAAAAATGCCTAGCCTTTTGTGATTATAGATGCATGTGCAAGAAGGGGAGAGAGTAATGAACTTAAATGAAAAGCAGCAATTAGCTGTAGATACAATAGATAAGAACGTTTTGCTCGACGCCTCGGCCGGAACTGGTAAGACCACTGTCCTTGTCAATAGATTTGTAAATATCCTAGAAAAGGGCGACTTTTCACGAATAAGGCCTGACGAAGTGCTTTCATCGATAGTTGCCATCACATTTACAAAGAAGGCCAGTAACGAGCTTAAGGAGAGGGTAGCAAAGCTTATCTACGAGAAGGCAAAGACTGATGAGAGCTTCAAGAGCTACTACAATAATATGCCCTCAGCAAATGTTTCGACCGTTCATCAATTTGCCTTCAAGATGCTAAAGGCCTTTCCTTTACTTGCAAATATTGATCCGCGCGCAAAAGTCATTGAAGAGGACGAAGCGGATGAGCTACTTGATAGAGCAGTGAGAGAGGCGCTTGATGAGAAAAATTACGAAGAGCTATTCAAGGCACTTGATAAGAACTACGACGATAATTTTCTTAATAGCTTTAAGAGCATAATTAATAAGACTAGGGGCATGGACATTGCTGAGCTGCGCTCAAACACATTGAATTATGTAGGCTCTATATATGATGAAGATAGTATAAGAACTGCTCTTAGTAAGATGTGTGATGCCATTAATGAAGTGAGGGACGATTTAAAAGAAAATTCAAAGCTATATGGCGTTATCGATAAACATAAAGACTCTTTAGACGCTTTAAGCGATATGCCGATAGAGCAGCTTGATTTAAATCTGCTTAATGATTTTGCTTATAATATCGGTGTAAACGCAAAAAAGAAAGAGTACTACGATGCCATCATAGAAAGCGCTTCTTATGTACTTAAAGCTCTTGAAGCGGGTATGCTTAGTCGCTACGAAGTCTTCTTCACTCTATTAGAAAGCGCTCACAAAAAGTACAAGAGCTTTAAAGAGAAAGAGGCGGCACTTGATTTTAACGATTTAGAGATTCTTTTTAGAGACCTTCTTAAGCACGATGAAGTGCGCGAGACGCTTCAAAATAAGCTTAGCTACATCATGGTCGATGAGTTTCAAGATACGTCGCCAATACAAAAGGAAATTTATTATCTGCTTAACGAGGCGCTTGGTGGAGACAGGCTCTTCGTCGTTGGTGACTTTAAGCAGTCCATCTACGCATTTAGAGGCGCGGACGTGAGTCTATATCAATCAGTTAAGGAAGACTTCTTAAATGATACTAGGTCCACAGCCATAAGCATGAACGAAAATTATAGGACTGGCGAAAAAATTATTTCGAGCGTGAATAAACTATTTGCGGACGAGATACATGACTACGAAGATTTAATTTTTAAGGGCGATATTAATAATAGTGAAGTAATAAGCATCAAATACATTGAGAAAAACGATAGAGAGCTCGAAGGGGCTGCCATTGCCAACAAGATTATGGACTTGCATGCGCAAGGAACCTCTTTTGGCGACATAGTTATCTTGGTGCGTGCCAATAGAGACTCGGCTGCCATAGAAAAGGCGCTAAAGAGGTCGAAGGTGCCTGTATATAACACGGCGAATAAGGCACTGAACGAGCGCGATGAAATGGAAGACATATATAACTTTATTCACTATCTTAAATATGAGGATGAACTTTCATTAATTGCCTTGCTTAGATCGAACTTCTATGCCATCGATGACGATGAAATATTTTTAGCAAAGGATAGAGATGGCTTTAAATATTACAAGGAAGAGCTTGAAAAGTACGTGCAAATGAAGGACGAGCAAAGGCTTGATGAGGTATTAAAAGCCTTCTTTGATGAGACTCATTATATTGAGAAGCTACTTATAAGGAAGAGAGGCGCCCAAGCCTACACTAATGTCCGCAGCTTTTTAGATAGGATAAGCGCTTACTATGAGATGGGCGAAACGAATTTTGAGGCACTAGCAGATAAGCTACTTATGCTACGCGAGAAAGGCGCGCCAGAGCCATCATACATCAGCGAAAGAGACGATATAGTAAGGATCATGACCATACACAAGGCAAAAGGTTTTGAGGCTAAGGTCGTTATCTGCGCGCAAATGGCTTTTAAAAGATCTCCAGATATTCTTTTTGCAAGACTTGCTGATGATAAAATCTTTTTAAGATTTAAAGATCTTTACTCGAATTTCAAAGAGGCGCAAGCAAATGACAAGGACTTATATGAAGAAGAAAAGATAAGGAACCTATATGTAATGCTAACGAGAGCGAAGGAGCAGCTCATCGTTTATAAGACTGGCGGTAAGAGCGGTTTTATTCCATATATAGATAAGCTCGACGCTATAAGTGAAGAGCCTGACTTTACTGAAAGAGAACTCTCTATAGATAAAGAAGAAATAACTATGAGCGACGAGGACCTTATTACGAGAGAAGGGATTAAGTGGAAGAGCCCATATGCACCATTGCCATCGAGTGCTGCATACGCATATGACTTCGGCGCAAATACATTTAAGGTCTATGATGATGAGCGTGACCTTATCGAAGGAGCTAGTAATGACAATAAAAATCTTGGCTCAGCGGCTCACAGATTTTGTGAGGCGTATGAGGGCAAGGACTTTGATGAGGTCTTAAGAGAGACGGCAGAGTGCTATAAGCTTAGCGAAAAGCAAAGGGAAGTCTTAATGATATGCGCGAAAAACTATGAAAAGTTTTACAAAACAGTTACAAATGCCAAAACATATAAAGAATTCGAGTATTATTATACTAAAGATGATATAATATACACAGGAGTTATTGATAGAGTGGATGTATACGATGACCACGCCCTAATAATCGACTACAAAGTTACTAGCCTTGACGAGACAAGCGCCAAGAGCATATATGCTAGCCAAATGGCAATGTATATGGAGGCTGCGAGGACTATATTCAAAAAAGAGGCGAGAGCAAAGTTATTCCTTCTATCAAGAGATAAATTAATCGATATGGAGTAGATTATATGAGTTACAGAGTACTATTAGTCGAAGACGAAGCGGCTATAAGAAAGTTTGTTAAGATAAATTTAGAGAAGGAGGGCTACCTTGTCAGCGACTTTCCAAGCGCTGAGGAGGCGCTTGAAGCGTGCAAAATGCAAAGCTTTGAGATAGCAGTCCTTGATATAATGCTTGAGAAGATGGATGGAGTGACGCTACTAAAGATACTTAGGGAAGTTTATCCACACATGGCCATCATCATGCTGACTGCAAAGAGCGAGGACATTGACAAGATAAACGCCTTTGAATCAGGCGCCGACGATTACTTGTCAAAGCCATTTAACCCGAAAGAACTTATTTTAAGGATCAAGTCCATTAGCAGAAGACTTATCACAGACAATAAGAGGGAAGAGAATGAAATCGTTCTTGGCAAGTTTAGAATTGATCTTAACTTAAAAGATTTTTATGTCGATGGCAATTTAATTGAGCTAACGCCAACTGAGTTTGGCATAATTAAGTATCTAATTGAAAATGCAAATACGCTTGTGAAGAGAAAGGATATAGTCAAAACCGTTTGGGGCTACGACTACCTAATGGATACTAAGCTTGTCGACGTCAATATATCTAGACTTAGAAAGAAGATAGAGAAGGATCCATCAAATCCTGAACATTTAAAAACTATTTGGGGAGAGGGATTTACGTTTGAATACAAAGAATAGCTTGAAGAAGAGCTTGATGCAAAACTTCATCTTGCTTGTCTTTATCTCGCTTGTGCTGATAAATATATTCAGTTCATATATGTTCAAGAGATTTTACTATAAGCAAACCATAAAGAACGCGAAAGATACTTTGGATATGTATGTCGATTACGACAAGAAGTTTTACGGCTTTACAAGCAATGACAAGATAAAGGAAGCGATTAACCAGCATCCAAACCTCTTCTACAACAATATCGATCAAAGGCTTGAGATCTTGGACATTGACGGCACTGTACTATTTGACTCGGAAGGATATAAGTACACTGCCGTTCCAGAGATTGATGCTCTTATTAGTAATGGCAGTGCGACATGGATAGGACGTGACTCGGCTAGCGGCGAGAGAGTCCTAACTGTTAGTACGGCTGTCAAGCATAATGAGGAGCCTATATATTATTTAAGATTATTTTTCGGCTTAGGGCAAGTTGATGATTTTACTAGTAAACTATCTATCATCATAGCGGCAATAAGCCTTTTAGTCTTGTTTTTATGTATTATTATTTCTAATTTTATAAGTGATTCTATCGTTAATCCAATTAAGTATTTAACAAGGATAGCTAGGCGCATGTCTAAGGGCAATTACAAGGAGAAGTCCAAGCTTGATTTGAAAAATGAAATAGGTGAGCTATCAAACGCCATGAACACGCTATCAGACGAGATTATCAAGCATGACGAGCTTAAGAATGAGTTCATCGCAAACATCTCTCATGAGCTAAGAACGCCGCTTACATCATTAACTGGATGGGCATATACGCTTAAAGACGGCGACCTCGATGAAGAGACGACAGAGCTTGCTCATGACATTTTGATTAGCGAGAGCGAAAGACTTAGCTCATTACTAGAAGAGTTACTTGATTTTTCAAGACTTATCTCAGGAAAGATCTCACTTAATAAAGATTATTTCGATTTAAAAATCTGTGTTGAGAACATTACTAAGCAAGTATTTCCAAAGCTAGAGAAGAACAAGGAGAGAATCGAGCTTAATGTCTCTGACGCCTCCTACATTTATTATGGCGATGAAAATAGGATCAAGCAGGTCATGATTAATCTTCTTGATAATGCAGTTAAGTTCAATAAAGAGCATGGTCTTATCACCATAAATCTATATCAAGATAAGGATAATTTCTTTATCGAGGTCATAGATGAAGGCGTCGGCATTGATGATGACGAGATCAAATACATTTTCGAAAAGTTTTATGCAGGCAAAAAATCTAAGTCACATACGGGCGTTGGCCTTGCCATAGTCAAGGAGATAGTGGAGCTTCATAAGGGAAGCGTGGGCGTTGAGTCAAAGCCGGGCGAAGGTACTAAGTTTATTGTAAGGCTAGCAAAGGAGATTAAAGATGAAAAAGATTCTTAGCTTGATAAGCCTAGTAATATTGGCCTTGCTGCTCACTTCATGTGCGCCAAAAAATACAGTAGCAAACCCAGACTTATATGGCGTATGGCAAGTAAAAGAGATAAAGGACGTCGAAGAAAAGCAAAAAGAGGTCGACGCGGCACTTAGGGTAGACGACTACATCTACATCAGTGACGATGACTACATTATAGGTAACGACGTTATCAAAGACGCCAAAACTAAATATAGAAAAGTATCTTTGAAGGACTATCTATTCTTTAATTACAAGATAGAGCTTAATGATACGGGTGGCCTTGATGCAGATGTTTACTCAATCTACGAAGATGATAGCTTCAGATACGACCTCATCATAAGTGAGGACAAGATGATGATTAAGCTAGGCAAGTACCTTTACACGCTTACTAAGACTGACAAGGCACTTGATGAAGTGCATATGAAGGAGCTAGTTGCTCTTGTTGATAGCACTGAAGCTGATGCTAGTGAAGCTGTAGATGAGAATATAGGCTTTTTACTAGGTCTTAGAGAGGACAAAGACGGTGTATCGACTTATAAGACCATATATATGCAGCCATACAAGGGCGAGGCTTATGAGCTTGATTACCTACTAGTACCAAGGCGCGATGGCTTTGCGAGGATTGAGTGCGCCAAAATTGAAAAGGACGGCGCCTATCAAGAAGACTTCTTAGTTATTAATGATCATGTCAATACATTTGAATCGCTTGTGCTTTATGATGGGCAAAACGAAAAAGCGCTTGATAGGATGAGAAAGATACTCTTCGTTGGCAACGATTATTTCTCATATGAGATAGAGTCAAAGCTTAGGGACAACGGCGACATAGGCATATATTTCTTAGATAATTATAGCCAAAACAATAAAGCCGCTCTCCGTGAACTAATAGATGAGAGCGAAACAGATAATACAAAGACTTATAAGATGGATGAGTTTAAAAACAGCTTAAACGATGCGAGGAACTTAACTGTTGAGAGGAACAATGGCTACTGGATACTTAAGCAGAGGGACTATGACATGAAGTATCCGGGCCTATATAAGGACAGCTACGTCATGAAGAAGCCAAATAAAAATCTTGTGCGCTTCGACGAGCTCTACTTCAATTACGAGACTTTGAAAGAGAAGTTTCCTAAGCTTAAGGATGCCTTTAGTGCGCCAAACAAGTCCATGGTCATGATATATAAGGACAAGACGCTCGCTGCCTACAGTGTATATAGAGACGAGATTATGGACGAGATCTTCTCCATTGACTTAAACTCAAAGATAATAATGAATGAGTGGGCACTTGGCCAATACGGCGATATGTGGAAAGAAAAATTTATCTCGCTTGGTGCGAAGAAGATAAAATAATTAGGCTTGCAAATAGGGCTCATATGTAGTATAATTAGTAATCATAGCGAAGGTGAAGTAATGGGTACTATAAAATCAATTTTAGAAAAAATACTTACAGAAGTAAAACCATATATGACAGAGACATCGCTTCTATTCATAGTTGCACTTGTCTTTGCTGTTTTAGTTTTATTTTTGCACATAGCCTTTATTAAGTATAAGTTTGTTAAGTATATACCGACTATAGGCTTAATAATATTTGCTGCTGTAGTTTTATTAAAGGGCAATAAGAGAAGCATATTGCAAGCGTCAATCGTTGATATGAAGCTTGCCATCATATCCTTAACGGCGGCATTTACATCACTCTTTGTAGCTATAGCGATGGGGTCGATGGCGAAGAGGAGAAAGTCAAGGAAGACCAGAGTAAGTACAAAAGCTAAGAGTGAAGAAACAAGTAAATAGAGTAGATCATATAAAAATACAAGAGTAGACAGATTTGCCTACTCTTTTTTTGCGTCTTCTTCTATTAACTTTAATTTAGCTTCTTTCGTAAGCTTTTTAATCGCTGCCTCTCTTTGCATCGCTTCTTCCTTAGTGAGGAAGCTCTCGTAATGAACCAGCTCAAATGGGCCGCGGCCTCTTGTGTACTTCGCGCCCTTACCGCTCCTATGTTTTTTTATGCGCTTATAAATATTATCAGTGTAGCCGGTGTAGATGGAGCCGTCCTTGCACCTAAGCATGTATATATAATAAAGCTTATTCATTATAAATCGACTATGTCCTTTATGTCGGAGTAGTCAAAGCCTCTGCTTATTAAAAAGCGAATGATCTTGTTCTTTCTCTTGTATGGATCAGTCTCGCTCTTAGTCGCTTCGAGCTTTCTCTCGTAAGCCTCTTTAAGCGCTTCATACTCCATATCACTTGCTTCTTCTATCGCTTCTTCAATCTTATCGTCATCGATGCCTCTTTGTTTTAGTTCGTAGACTATCTTTCTCGCGCCTTTGTTCTTAATACGAAAACTATCTTCCACAAAAAATTTTATGTATAAATCGTCATCAACAAGGCCCACTTCTTCTATGTAGTCACATACTTCACTCGTTTCTTCATCGCTGAAGCCTTTCCTGATCAAGTAATCGTAGACATCTTTCTTCGTCTTAATGTTCTTCAAATATTTAATTGCATAGTTATAAGCTTTCTCGTTCATGATACACCTCTATAATTAATTCTAACAGATTAGTAAATATTTTTCAATATCCATAGCAAAAACTATTGATTTGTGATAAAATAAAGGTGAGGTGAAAGCTGTGGACTTTTTTTCAATACTGTCTATGATATTAAAATATATATTCATCATAATTATATATGCCTTCGTTTTTCAAATAGCGAAGATGATTTTTCAAGACATTAAGTCTACTCAAGTCTCGAGGAAGGGCGCTTACTTAATGCTTATCGATGACGAGGAGAAGGACAAGATATATCCAATCAGAGAGAGTTTAAGCGTTGGCCGTGATAGGTACTCGGACATAAGGCTTGACTACAAGTTTGTATCGAAGAACCACTTCATCATCGAAGAGGACGAGGGAGAGTACTACTTAACGGATCTTGATAGTAAGAACGGGACTTATGTCAATGGAACTAAGATCGAGGACGAAGTCATCTTAGAAGACGGCGACATCATTGAGCTTAATGACATTAGATTTGTTTTTGTTAATAGGGAGATATAAATGAAAAAGAAAGTAAACATATCAAGGCCTTTACTATTGGTCTTCATGTTTGTAATACTTGAACTAAGTTTATTCTTCTTTTACAAAGACATGAAACCAACTAAAAATTTTATATATTATACGACTGGCGTACTTGTACTTATCTATTTACTAAATATCTTGCTTATAAAGATATCACCAAAGGCGGACCGCTACTTAAACCTTATAGTCTCAATGCTATTTTCAATAGGGACCTTCGAAATATTAAGGCTTGATGAGGCAAGTGGCTTTAGACAAATCATATGGATAAGTTTAGGCATAGTTGTTTTTTATCTAGCCATCTTCATAATGACGGCAATGAAAAATAAATTTGATAAGATGTTTTTCCTAGTCTTGGCACTCATCTACATACTCTTTATAATAACGCTTGTCTTTGGCAAGACAAAGTATGGGGCGAGAAACTGGATAAGGATAGGCAAGATTAGGTTTCAACCGGGTGAGTTCATCAAGATACTCTATATATTCTTGCAGGCGATTTACTATAAAAATTATAAGCGCTACGCCTCAATCAAGTTTGGTCCAGAGATATTCACACTTATCTCATATAGCTTCATAATGTTTTTCTTCTTGCAAAGGGATCTTGGCTCAGCAGTTATTATCTACGGTATGATGATGTTTAGCGAGTTTGTCTTTGAGAAGAAAAAATATATAAAGTATGTGAATCTGATTTTAGCAGTCGTTATGAGCGTCGTGAGCTACAAGCTATTTAGCCACGTAAGAATAAGGGTACTAAGCTTTATAGATCCATGGGACTATATGGATGGCATCGGCCTTCAAATAACACAGTCGCTCTTCGCCATCAGTTCAGGTGGTTTCATCGGAACAGGCATCGGACTAGGGCTGCCAAACACTATACCCGTTGCAACAAGCGACTTTATCTTCGCAGCTATATGCGAGGAGATGGGTACACTGGTTGGTATCGCAATCATAATGCTATTCATCATGCTAATATCAAGAATGTTTAAGATATCACTAAAGTCGAATGACACATTCTACAAGGCGCTGAGCTTCAACTCGGCGGTATTATTCTCAATTCAGTCGCTACTGATTTTAGGCGGCGTACTTAAGCTAATACCACTGACAGGGGTTACCTTGCCCTTCGTTGCCTATGGAGGCACATCGATCCTCGCGTCTTTCATAGTACTAGCCATGGTGCAGTTTTCAAGCATAGAAGGTGAAGTCGATGGATAGGACGAATAAGAGAATTATTATTTCACTACTAATATTTTTAACGGCATTCTTTGGGATTATAGTCTACTTGACATATTTCCAACTGTTCTTGGCAAAGGACATTAAAAACAATCCTTACAATAGAAGGAATAGGGTCGACGAAGAGAACGTTATTAGAGGAAATATTTACGATAGGAATGGCGTGGTCCTTGCCGAAACAAAGGTAAAAGGCGAAGAAAAGACTAGGGTATATCCATTTGGACAAAGGTACTCGCACGTCATTGGTTATACTAGCAAAAAGTATGGTAAGCAAGGTCTTGAAAGCACCTTTAATGACGTTTTGACAGGCACTGACAAGGACGACTATTTCAAGGACATAAGAAAGATATTTAACGACAGAGCTGGTAAGTCACTAGTTTTGTCTATAGATAACAATTTAGAAGCGCTTATTGAGAAAAATTTTGCTAAGGAAAAAGGCGCCGTCATCGTTATGGACAACAGGACTGGAGAGATACTTGCAATGCACTCAAACCCTGGCTTTAATCCATCCACCATTGACCAAAACTGGGACGACTTTGTTAACTCAAATAATGGCGAGCTCCTAAATAGAGCAACGCAAGGCCTATATCAACCGGGATCGACATTTAAACTTGTTAGTGCTATGGCGATACTTAAGTCAAAGCAGGACCTAAGCTACACAGATACAGGTAAGGAGACAGTTGACTCATATATATTCAAAAACTCTGGCGGCAATAAATATGGTGAGGTCAATCTAAACACTGCCATGAGCAAATCCATTAACACATATTTTATAAATAAAGTTATGAATATGGATAAGGATGAATTTTTTGATACGATTGAAGAGTTTTACATCGATAAGAACTTTGATTTTGATTTGGTTTTTGCTAAGTCAAAGCTAAATAGAGACGCCGGCAAAACTGAGATTGCGTCTGACGCCATTGGCCAAGGCTCGATACTCGTTAGTCCACTCAATATGCTTATGGCGACGAGTGCCATCTGCAAGGAAGGCGTTATGATGAAGCCTTATTTAGTCAAGATGGTCAAGGACAATAAGGGCACTTTGCTTGAATCAACTAAGAGTGAAGTATACAAGACCATAGGCAAGAAAGAGGACGCTGATAAGGTTAAAGCGGCGATGATAGAGACAGCAAGGACTGGAACAGCAAGCTCCTTACAAAGAAAGGGCTTTACAATAGGTGCCAAAACTGGTACTGCTGAGCTTGGTAAGGGTAAGTACAACGCTTGGCTCGTAAGCTTTATCCAGTCTGATAAGCTTGACTACAGTATCTGCGTTGTGAGTGAAGACCAAAGAAAGATGGGCTATCAAATGCAAGGCATTACTAAGATGATAAATGATTATCTAATAAAAAATTATAATAAATAGAAAGGGATGTTAATATGGACGAATTAAAAACAAGAGATCAAATTGACGAACAATTTAAGTGGGATTTGACAAAAATCTTTGAAAGCGATGAAAAGTGGGCTGAAGAATATGATAGCTTCTGCAAAGACTTTACAAAGCTAAGTGACTATGAAGGAAAGCTTGGTGAAAGCGCTAAGACTTTATATGAATTCACTAAGTTAAAATATGATTTAATTCATAGACTTGAATTAATTTATGTTTATGCAAGCTTAAAATTTTCACAAGACACTACAGATACTAAGAGCCAAGAACTTATAGGTAAGGCGCAAAGTGCTGATATTAAGTTCTCAACTAGCTTAGCCTTTGAATCACCTGAAATATTAAAATTAGGAAGAAAGAAGATTGAAGACTTTATTGCTGAAGAAAAAGGCCTTGAAGAGTACAGAAAGACTTTCGAAGACATACTTAGATACGAAGCACACACTTTAAGTGAAAAAGAAGAAGCACTTCTATCTAAAGCAGGTGACCTATATAGCGCACCAGATGACATCTACCAAATGTTCTCATACGCTGATTTAAAATTTGATTCAGTAGCTGATAAAGATGGCAAGATGCATCCACTAAGCCCAGGCGTATTCACTAAGCTATTGTCTTCAGATGATGAAGTATTAAGAAAAAATACATTCAACACATACTATGACAATTACGCTGACCATATCAATATGCTTGCGGCTACATTAAAGGCAGCAGTTAAGAAAAACATTTTCAGAGCTGAAGTAAGAAACTTCAAGAGTGCTAGAGAAGCTGCATTATTCGCGAATGCTGTTGATGAAAAGATCTATGACAATCTAATCGAGTCAGTTCATGACAAGATTCATTACCTTCATAGATACATGAAGCTTAGAAAGAAATACATGGGACTTAAAGAGCAACACATGTATGATATCTACATGCCTATGCTTAGCAGCTTAAAATTTGAAATTGATTATCCAGAAGCAACTGAAATTATAAAAGAAGCAATCGCTCCTCTTGGCAAAGAATATCAAGACATTGCTTATAAGGGATATCATTCAAGATGGGTTGACGTTTATGAAACAAAGGGCAAAAGAGGCGGAGCCTTCTCATCAGGCGTTAAGGGCACTTATCCATACATCTTATTGAATCATAATAAGTCAGTTGACTCACTATTCACATGCTGCCATGAGATGGGGCACTCAATGCACTCATACTTAACAAACACAACTCAACCGATCCAATACGCTAACTACAGCATATTCTTAGCAGAAATCGCTTCAACTATGAATGAAACACTATTAACTCATTACATGATTGACAATGCTAAGACTAAAGAAGAAAAATTATACTTCATAGACAATTATCTTGAATCATTTAGAACTACATTATACAGACAAGCGATGTTTGCTGAATTTGAAAATATTATTCACAAATACGCTCAAGAAGGCGGCACTATAAACGCGGACTTCTTAAACAAGACTTACTACGATTTAAATAAGTTCTACTATGGTGACGATGTAGTTGTTGATGACAAAATCAAGTACGAATGGGCTAGAATACCTCACTTCTACTACAACTTCTACGTATTCCAATACTCAACAGGCATCAGCTGCGCAACTGAATTTGCTAGAAAAGTGCTTTCAAAAGAAGAAGGAGCAGTTGAAAAATATCTTGGCTTCTTGTCAAAGGGCTCAAGCGAGTACCCAATCGACATACTTAAAGAAGCTGGCGTAGATATGACTACTAAGGACCCAATACTAAACAGTTTAGATACATTTAACGAGTTCATGGATAAGTTTGAAGAACTTATGTAGGAGGAACTATGTTCAAGCAAATTAGCGATCTATTAGTAAATTTTAAACTAAGCTACCTTATCGACATCACTATAATCGCGCTAATAATATATCAACTATATAAGCTTGTTAAGCAAACAAGAGCTGAGCAGCTAACCAAAGGCTTCTTGGCCTTGCTTATAGTTACCAAGCTAAGTGAGGTATTCCACTTATATACACTTAGGTGGCTTATCGAAAACCTATTCAATGTAGGTTTAATCGCTTTAGTTGTTGTATTTCAGCCAGAATTGAGACGTGGACTTGAGTATATAGGAAGGATGAAGTTCTTTTCTAAATCCATTTCCGATTTTAAAAAGGAAAATTTTTCAAGAACAGTTAATGAGATAGTTGACGCTTGTCTATCACTATCGAGACAAAAGATAGGCGCGCTTATCGTTATCGAGAGAAAAACTGGTCTTAATGAGATAGTTGATACAGGAACCGATATTGAAGGATATGTATCAAGCGACTTGCTTATCAATATCTTCATACCGAACACACCTCTTCACGATGGGGCGGTTGTCATTAATGGAGATAAGGTAAGAGCCGCTGCATGCTTCTTGCCGCTAACAGATAATCAAAACGTTCCGCGAGAGCTAGGCACAAGACATAGGGCGGCGCTTGGCGTAACTGAAATGAGTGATGCACTTGCAGTTATAGTGTCAGAAGAAACAGGAGCAATATCTACAGCAGAAGAAGGCGTTATCTCAAGATATCTAGATGAGAACACACTTAGAGAGAAACTACTTAGCGTTTATTTACCAGAAAGTAGCGAGGATAAAGCATTATTTAAATGGAGGGCAAAAGATGAAGATCAAGATGAAGAAGTTCAAGATCAAGAACAAGAGTAATATCATTGCAAAGATAGTCTCAGTCATCGTTGCCATCTTCCTTTGGTACTACGTTATGGGACTTGTCAATCCAGAAGAAACAAGGACATATAGAAATATTAACGTAGCATTTAAAAATGTTGAATACCTTAATAACACTAAGCTTGTTAACTTAGGCCCAAATGAGGCAAAAGTTACAGTTCAAGTAAAGGGTAAGAAGAGCGAACTTGATAATATTAACGAAAACAATATCAAGGCAGCCATTGACTTCAGGGGCTACGATGCAGGCCAAGTTAGGATACCTGTCAAAGCCGAAATCATCGGTCAATACAATACGCTTCAAGTCACATCAGTAGGACCAAATGAGGTACTATTTAACCTTGACAGCGTTGAATCATATAAGAAGCCTATAGAGATAAGACAAAAGGGCGAGATAAAAGAAAATCATGCTTTGTCAGATCTATCGATGGACGTTGAAAATGTTGAGCTAACTGGACCAGAAAGCTATTTAGCAAAAGTTGATAAGGTCATAGCCGAGATTGATCTAACTAATAAGGATAAACCATTTACAATATCAAGTAAATTGTATGCAGTTGACATCAAGGACAATCAAATAGACCAAGTGAGTCTATATCCACAAGTGGTTAATATCAATGCACAGATAGATAAGACAAAGTCGGTTAATATAGAGACTGACTTCGTAAGCCATCTGCCAAGCAATTACAAAATTGTAAATATCAAGACTAGTCCACAAAAGATAGTTATTAAAGGGCAAGATGGTCTCGACGCTATCAGTTCGATTAAGACTGAGAAGATAGAGGTTAACGATGCGGTCGAGCCTAAGGAAGGCGAATTAATAGTTAAGCCTATACTTCCTCAAGGCGTTGCTCTTCTTGATGAGAATGTAAATATATCCGTAACATATGAGATAGAAGAAGAGGCTGAAAGAGAAATTAAAGTGCCGCTAGCTAATCTTGAGCTAACAAATCTAAAAGATGACTTAGAGCTAAGCGATACTAATGAAGAATATATCACTTTGACATTAAAGGGATATAAGTCAATTTTGGACAAGATAGACGAAGAGACATTTAAGCTTAAAGCGGATGCGTCAAATGTAACGACTGAAGGTAAGCAGCAATTAAGGCTTGAGCTAGTAAGCGATAGTGAGTATATAGAAATACTTAATAACGCGATTAGCCTAGACTTTGTAAGTAAGAATAATTAATATAAGGAGCTGAGTAAGAGATTACTCAGTTTTCTTTTGCCTATATATAAGAAAGACTTATAATGAACGAGCAAAGTATAAGATTTATTTATGATTAAAATATTGCTTGTATATTTTTAGGGTGGGGTGGTATAATATAGTCAAGAAGAATTTATTTTGCTAAATCATTACAAGGGAGGATCTTATGAAGTACAAGAAATTTTTTATAATCATGTTTATCTTGATACTATGTTCATCGATATCAGCATTACTTGCGCCTATATTCATTCAGCTGTGGAAGGCAAATGGCACGCCGCTTGATACGAAGAAGATAGTATTCATAGTCTTACTTATACTTGCATCAAAACTGCTTACAATACTCTTCACAATATTTAGAGAAAAGTTTGCGAAAGAGTATAATAAAGGCAATTTTATCTCATACATAAAAAACATTTTCAATATGAACTACGATAGCATAATCGAAAAGGGCGCTATGAACCTATTAGAGAGGGCATCAATCTCTGTTAATAGCATCTACTCCTTTATGATGAATGGTTATATACAGATATTCTCTTCGCTTTTAGTTGCCTTAGTATGTTTAATCTTAATCGCAAATGTAAATTTGTATTTAGCCTTGATAATGTTTTTAGCTCTGCCTATAAACTATTTTGGATATAAATTATTAAATAAGAAGCTAAAGAAAAAGTCTGAAGAGATGCAAAAGATGACTGGCATGGGCTTTCAAGAAATACTTTCTTATGTACAAGAGGTTGACTATGTAAAGCAGCTTTCTGATAGATCTGTGATCTACAATAAATTAGAGCCAGCGACTGAAAAAGTTTATGGTAGCATGGCGAGCGTCAACGAGTATGCTCAGTCAATGACAGTAGTTTTAGAAGGCGTTAACGAGATTATAAAAACGCTTCTACTACTAATTGTTGTTTATGATTACATGGCGCATAGCAGTTCCATTTACTCAATCATACTTGTTACTTTAATCTTCCCACTTTACTTTGCCAATGTCTCGACCATAACTAATTCAAATATCGAAAAGAGAAATTTTGATATAGCTAAAGATTTTGAAAAAGAACTAATCGCTAATAAAGAGGCCGATGGAGCTGAAGCAATTGATATGATTAATGATATAGAGCTTGATGTTAGCGGCATAAATATCAAAGACATGAAACTTGATTTTAATGCAAAGGCAAAGCTTAAGAAGGGCGACATAGTTAGGATAAACGGTGCCAATGGTAGCGGCAAGAGCACATTTGCCAAGGGCCTAGTTAAGTTTAGAGACGTTAAAATAATTAAGGTCAATGGCATAGACATAGAGAAGTGCAAGAACGAAGACATAAGAGATCGCATTGAATATGTCGTTCAAAATGCGCCTATAGTTAATGGCTCACTAAGAAAGAACCTTCTACTTGACTTTGATGACGGCAGCCACATTGATTTAAAAGAAAATCAATTCATAAAATCCATACTTGAGAAAAAATCTTTAGATGACGAGATACTTATGGGCGGCTCAAATCTATCTGGAGGAGAAAAGCAAAAGATATCATTTGCAAGGTCCTTACTAAAAAATCCTGACGTACTCGTTTTGGATGAGATATGCTCAAACATTGACAAGGAATCGACGAAAGAGATATACGACTACCTAGATAAGACTAGAGATGAAAGGATATGCTTCATCATTAGTCACGACGACTTGACAAGTGGTCTTATTAATGTTAATATAAATGAGTAGTATGACTCTTATGCAATTGTCATAGAAAATATTTTTGCAAAATCAAAAAAAAGTACTTGACAAATGCTCTGCATGAGTATATACTATATGAGTAAAGAATAATTATCAAGAAGAAAATGCTTTCTCACCTTATAACCGGTTGTTCATAAGGTTAATTAATTGTATTGTACGGGCATTTTTTCATGCCCGTTTTTTTAATGGAGGTGTAAACAATTAAAGAGCTACTAATCAACGAAGAGATTAGAAATCAGAAGATAAGACTTATAGGAGAAGATGGAACACAATATGGTATTGTAGATAACAGCAGGGCTTTAGAGATAGCAGAAGCTGCTAAACTTGACCTTGTAATGGTTTCTCCAAACGCTGATCCTGTTGTTTGTAAGGTTATGGACTACGGTAAATACAGATACGAGCAACAAAAGAAGAACAAGGAAGCAAAGAAGAAACAAAAGGTTATCAATATCAAAGAGATCAGAATGACTCCAAACATTGAAGAACATGACTTAAACGTTAAAGTTAGAACTACACAAAAGTTTATTCAAAATGGAGACAAGGTTAAGGTATCCGTTCGCTTTAGAGGTAGAGAGATGGGACACACTGAGCTTGGAAGAGAAGTTCTTGATCAATTTCTAGAACTATTAGGTCCTGAAGCAATGGTTGAAAAAGCACCAAAGTTAGAAGGTAGAAACATGTCGATGACTGTTATTCAAAATAATAAAAATTAGGAGGAATAGAAATGGCAAAGATGAAAACACACAGAGCGTCTGCAAAGAGATTTAAAAGAACAGCTTCTGGTAAATTAAAAAGATTCAAAGCATACAAAGGACACTTAACAGGAAAGAAATCTGCTAAGAGAGTAAGAAACTTAAGAAAAGGATCATTAGTATCAAAGGGCGATCAAAAGAGAATCGACTCTATGGTAATGTAGTAGGAGGATAAACATGGCTAGAGTAAAAAGAGCAGTAAATGCTAAAAAGAATCATAAAAAAGTTTTAAAACAAGCTAAAGGATATTTTGGCGCAAAGAGCAAGCTATATAGAACTGCTAACGAAGCAGTTATGAAGTCATTAAGCTATGCATATATTGGTAGAAAGAACAGAAAGAGAGACTTCAGAAAACTTTGGATAGCTAGAATCAACGCTGAATGCAGACAAAACGATATGAGCTATAGCAAATTTATCGGTGGTTTAAAGAAATTAAATATTGACATAAACAGAAAAATGCTTTCCGAAATGGCTATTCATGATAAAGAAAGCTTTAAGAATTTAGTTGATATGGCAAAGAATGCTTAAAGTTCTCAATTTTGGGAACTTTTTCTTTTCTATATGGCAAAAATTCTTGATTTGTAGTAAAATAGATATATGGAAATAAGAAAAAAACTATTTAAAGACAAATTGAACCCGCCACAAGTTTTGGCACTGGGTTTTTTATCCTTAATACTTCTAGGTAGCGTACTTCTAAACTTGCCTATAGCCTCATCTAGTGGCAGCCCTATTGGCTATGTAAATAGTCTCTTTACATCAGCTTCAGCTGTGTGCGTAACTGGTCTTACAGTGCTTAATACTGCGAAGGACTTCACGCCTTTTGGTCAAGTCGTTATAATTACACTTATACAATTTGGCGGCCTCGGCATAATGACACTAGCAACGGTCGGCTATATAATCATGGGCAAGAAGATATCGTTCAAGGAAAGACTTATGATTAAGGAGCAACTAAATACTGAATCAATTCAAGGTATAGTCAAGCTAATGAAGAAAGTCATTGGCTATACATTATTTCTTGAGTTTATGGGTTCCTTGCTACTTGCACTTCGCTTTGTGCCAATATTTGGATTAGAAAAGGGCTTAGCCTTTAGCATATTTCACTCGATAAGCGCTTATTGCAACGCAGGTTTTGATATATTTGGAGATTCATTAATTAATTTTCAAAATGACTACTATGTCTTATTAATACTATCATTATTAATTGTATTAGGCGGACTAGGCTTCACTGTCTATGCGGATTTACTAGCAAAGGACAAGCTAAGAAAGTTAACGCTCCACTCTAAAGTAGTACTTATCATGACTGGATCACTTTTAGCAATAGGTACAATAAGCTTTTTGCTATTTGAAAGAACAAATCCAGGCACTTTAGGCACAATGAATTTCCCAACAAAGCTAGCAAACTCAATCTTCCAAAGCGTTTCACCAAGAACAGCGGGCTTCTACTCAGTAGATATGTCAAGAATCAGGGAGACTACTATATTCTCAATGATTATGCTTATGTTTATAGGTGGATCGCCAGGATCAACAGCTGGTGGTGTTAAGACAACAACATTTGCTTGTCTAGTACTGACAACCATATCCGTAGTAAAAGGCGAGGAAGATGTTAACTGCTTGAAGAGAAGACTACCATTCGAAACGATCAAGAGAGCTGTATCGATATTTTTAATTGGTTTAGCTATAGTTTTTTCAACAGCAATCATACTAACTATTACTGATAGCTCTTTCAAGTTTATCAATCTGCTTTTTGAATCAACATCGGCCTTTGGTACCGTTGGCTTGACTACGGGCATAACTGATAAGCTTAGCACTCTTGGCAGGCTTGTAATCACTCTAACTATGTATATAGGTAGGGTTGGACCACTTACTATGGCATACGCTTTTGCTAAGAGAAACAGGAAGAGAGACTTTAGAAACGCACCAGGCAACCTAATGGTTGGATAGGAGGATATATGAAATCATTTGTAATAATTGGACTTGGAAGATTTGGTATGGCACTTTCAAAGGAGCTTTCAAGGATAGGCCACGAGGTCTTAGCGATTGACTATGACCCAGCCTTAATAAGTGAAGTAGCTGACTATGTTACTCACGCTGTTGAAGCTGACGCAAAAAATGAGATGGCACTTAAGGAGATAGGTTTATCTAACTTTGATGTTGCCGTTATAAGCATAGGCTCTGACCTTGAAGCGAGCATCATAGCTACACTTACTTGTAAAGAGCTTGGCATTAAGACAATAATTGCCAAGGCTACTAGCGAGTCACATGGTAAAGTACTATCAAAGATAGGTGCAAACAAGATTATATTCCCAGAAAGAGATATGGGTACAAGGCTTGCACACAACTTAACATTCAAAAACATCATTGATTACATCGAGCTTTCTAGCGATTACTCCATCGCCGAAGTAAAGATACTTAAGTCATGGGTAGGCAAGTCCCTACTTGATCTTAAGTTAAGAAACATTTACGGCGTTAACGTCATTGCTATTAAGAACGATGACAAGATTGATGTGTCACCAAAACCAGATAAGGGTCTTGAACAAGGAGACGTTTTAGTACTTCTTGGTCAAGTTGACGATATAAGTGCCTTGGAAAAGGACTCTCAAAATGAGCAATAGTCTGATTACATCCAAGGACAACAAAATTTATAAGCTAATTAATTCCTTAAAGAA
>NZ_CAKPYL010000016.1 GCF_934202865.1 uncultured Fenollaria sp.
GAGTAGGACCAGGTAAAAGTGAATATATGAGCGTAAAAGCTTATAGAACGATTAAAAATGCTTCTAAGGTTTATGCGTTTAAAAGGGTAAAGGAAGAGCTTGAAGATGAATTTACTCATATAAATGAAATTTCTGTAAAGGATCTAAAAAATATTACAGAAGGAGTTTTATTATTATCAGGCGATCCATCTTTTTATGGCGCAGTTGATTACCTAAAGCGTGAGGGTATTGCCATTGACGAGGTGATTCCGTCTATAACAGCTTTTCAATACCTAATGAGCAAGGCACAAGTCAATTGGAACGAGGCAAAAACTTATTCACTTCACGGCAGAGAGCTTGACGATGGCTTCAAGACCATAGTCATGAATAATGATAAGGTAGTAGTTTTGTGCGACAAGGACAATAATCCAAAGGCTATAAAAAAATACTTGGACGAGAAAAATATTAAGAGAAAATATATCGTCGGAACAAATCTATCGCAAAATGGCGAAGCAATTAAGACTTATAACGCGGACGATGAGATTGATATAGAAAATAGTTTATCGGTGGTGATTATTATAAATGAAGTGGTTTAAGGACGAGGACTTCATCAGAGGCGAGGTGCCTATGACGAAGTTTATAAAGAGAAACGCAATAGTGAGCTTACTAGACGTGAGCGAAGACGACAAAGTTTTAGAGATAGGCACGGGCACAGGTAGCGTCACTTGTCAGATGGCCGCCATTTGTAAAGAGGTCACTACTATTGAAAGAGATGACGAGGCCATAAGCGTGGCGAAGAAAAATTTTGAAAAGTTTGGCCTTGATAATATTAAACTCATCAAAGGCAAGGCGCCTGAGGGTATGGATGGAGCTGATTTTAACAAGGTTTACATCGGCGGCTCAGGAAAAAATTTAGAGAGCATTATGGATAAGCTTGATGAAAAAAATAATTTTACTCTAATTGCAAGCTTCATTATTTTTGATAATGCTTATGAGTTTAAAGATTTACTAAAGAAGAAAAATTATAAGAACATTGATACATACATGATAAATGTGTCTAAGGCGGAGAAGCTTGAGATGATGATAGCTGAAAATCCGGTGATTATTGTGAGAGGTGAAAAGAATGATTAGTTTTGTAGGCGCAGGTCCTGGGGACAGTGATTTAATTACAGTTAAGGGACTAAAATTATTAAATGCAGCGGACGTGATTATATATGCTGGCTCCTTAGTATCGAAGGATATACTATCTGGGATAAAAGAGGGAGCAAAGGTATTTGACTCAGCTAAAATGACTTTAGAAGAAGTTATAGAAGAGTTTATTAAGGCAGAGGAAGCTGGTTTAAACACAGTTAGACTACATACAGGCGATCCGAGCATATATGGTGCGATTAAGGAGCAAATCGATACATTTGATTTACTTGGCTACGAATACGAAGTAATTCCAGGCGTTACAAGCGCGACAGCTGCTTGCGCAAGGATAGCTAAGGAATTTACTTTACCTGAAGTAAGTCAAACGCTCATCATCACTCGTATGGAGGGAAGGACTAAGGTGCCTGAAACTGAAAAGCTAGCTGAGCTTGCTAAGCACAAGACATCTATGGCAATATATCTATCGGCTTCACTTACAGAAAAGGTTCAAGAGGCGCTGCTAGAAGGCTACGAATATCCAAATACACCAGTTGTCATCGCTTATAAGGCGACTTGGGCGGACGAAAAAATTATTTATACAAATATCGCAAATCTTGTTAAAGACGCCAAAGAAAACAATATTACTAAGCACGCTCTAATACTTGTTGGCAAATTTATTAACGCTCGTTACGAAAGAAGCAAGCTTTATGACCCAAGCTTCTCGACTGAGTATAGAAAAGCAAATGAATAAGATCATCATCACCTACACTGAAGCTGGCCTTGCTATAGCTAAGACTATAGCAGCTAGCTTTGATGTAGAAATTTTTTATAAGGATAAAAATATTGACAAAGTCTTAGAGGTAAGATGGCCCTTGCTTGAAACGATAATATTCATAAGCGCAACAGGTATAGCTGTTCGTAAGATTGCCCCTTTAATCAAAGACAAGTACACAGATCCAGCAGTTCTTGTGATTGACGACAAGGCAAAGCACGTTATATCGCTTCTCTCTGGTCATATAGGCGGGGCAAATGAACTTGCCATAGATATCGCTAAGACTATAGGCGCCGAGCCAGTCATTACTACAGCGTCTGATAATAGAGGCATAGAAGCGCTCGACATTTACTTAAGGGATAATGATTTTGCCTATAGCTCAAGAGAAGCTCTTACCATAATAATGGGGGCCATAGTAAATAATAAAAAAATTTATCTAGAGGCGAATGATTTTGACTTTAAATATGGTAATTTCACAAACGATAAAAGCGAAGCGGACTACGCCATAATCCAAGATGAAGGATACATGACAAGTGACGATAAAAATACTCTTTACATCATAAGGAAAAAATACAATATGGGCATAGGCTTAAGACGAGGCACGGATTTTGATGTTTTGGAGAAAGCGTTTCATGAAGTTCTTAAGGAGATGGACATAAATCCAAAGGCAATTAAGCGCTTTGGCTCAATCGATATAAAGAAGGACGAGGTCGCTCTACTTGAGCTTTGTAAAAAATACGATAGAGAGCTAATTTTTTTTACAGCAGATGAACTTAACGAGGTAGACGTCACAGAAAAGTCTGATTTTGTTAAGAAGATCACAGGCGCTTACTCAGTTAGCGAGGCAGCGGCGAAACTGCTTGGCGGCAAAATTATTTTATCAAAGAAGATTATCGATTCAATAACATTTTCAATTACAGAGGAGATATAAAATGAATAAATTATATGTTGTGGGCATAGGACCCGGATCAAAAGAGAATATGACTTTTAAGGCGGTAGATGCGATTAAAGAAGCGGATACTATAGTCGCATACACAAAGTACCTTGCCTATGTAGAAGACTTTATCGATGGTAAGGAGATCATCAAAACTGGCATGACAGGCGAAAAAGAAAGATGTCAGCTCGCTATCGACGAGTACAATAAAGGCAAGACTGTTGCCATCATCTCAACTGGTGACTCAGGTCTATATGGCATGGCGGGCCTTGTTTATGAAATAGATCCAAGCATAAACATCGAGGTAGTTCCTGGTGTGAGCGCTGCCTTCTCGTCAGCAAGCGTTGTTGGCGCGCCACTAATGCATGACACAGCTCTAATCAGTTTATCGGACCTACTTACTGATTGGGATCTTATTCTTAAGAGGGTAAGGAACTGCGCTGATGCTGACATGGTCATCGCTCTATACAATCCAAAGAGCAAGAAGAGAGTTGATCACTTAAAGGAAGCGCTTGACATAATTAGGGAGTATAGAGATGCGCAGGCACCTATTGCCATGGTTAAAAATGCTTTAAGAGAAGGCATGGACTATAGGATAGGCACGCTTGATGACGTTGATTATGATTTTTGCGAGATGAACACGACTGTCATCATTGGCAATAGCCAAAGCTATATAAAGAATGGCAAGTTCATTACGCCAAGAGGATATAAGCTATGATACTCATCATTGGCGGCACAAGCGAAGGCGAAGAGATATACGAAAGGCTTAAGGACAAGTACGATTTATATTTATCGGTCGCAACAGAGAGCGGCAAGAAGCTTTATGCGTCGAAGGACCTAATCATGGGCAGAATGAATAAGGACGGCTTTAAAGATTTTATCCAAAAAAACAATATTGACATGATTATAGACGCTTCACATCCATTTGCTGTTGAAGTGACAAAGAATGCTTCAGAAGCTGCTAAAGAGATGAATATAAATTATCTTCGTTATGCGAGAAGCGTTTTGGATTATGAAGAAAAAGATAATATAGTCAGAGTGCCATCGTATGAGGCGGCTTTTAAATATATTGAAACGCTTAAAGAAAAAGAAGAAAATTTTTTATTCACGACTGGTTCGAATAGGATAAAAGATTTTGAAAAAGTGAGGGGCAAGAATAGATTCATCTATAGAGTGCTACCGAGCGCTGAGAGCATAAAGGTTTGCGACGATAATCATATAGAGATGAAAAATATCGTTGCTCAGATGGGCCCATTCACGCTTGAGGAAAATATCGCCTTGATTAAGAGATATGATATAAAATATTTAGTGTGCAAAGAGAGCGGCAAAGTCGGCGGAACTGACGCCAAACTCGATGCTTGTTTACAAACAAATATTATTTGTGTTATAATTACAAGGGAAGAAGAAAATGCTTTACATAGCATTAATGAAGTAATTAATTATGTGGAGGAAAATTATGGAAGATTCTTATAGATTTTTTAATAACAAGAAGTGCGCTTATATGCCATGTCATAAAGTTGATAACACAGAGGATTTCAACTGCTTATTTTGTTACTGCCCTCTTTATCTAATGGAAGAGTGCGGCGGTAATTATAAGATGACAGCAGGCATTAAGGACTGCTCAAACTGCTTGATACCTCATAGACCTAAGGGCTACGACTACATCGTAAACAAGTTTAGAGAGTACAATCAAAAGAAAGCAGACGAGTACATTAAAAATCTTGAAAAAGAAATGAATAAGGACAATGATTAAACTCGTATTAGGCGGAGCGCGAAGCGGCAAAAGTGAGTTTGCTGAAGATATCTATAAGGATATCGACGATGTGACTTACATAGCCACTGCTAAAGCCATTGACAAAGAATTTGCAAATAGAATTGCACTTCACAAGGCAAGACGCAATGCTAAGTGGACTACGATTGAAGCTTATAAGGATTTTGCTAGCATAAATATGAATACTAAGTACTATTTTCTTGATGACGTGACAAATATGCTTACGAATATACTTTTTGATCACTTAGGAGCTAGAGATATTACTGATGAAGATGTAAACTTAGTAGAAAAACTTGTTATAGATGAAATGGCTAAGCTATTTGCAAGGATAAAAGAGATGGATGCTGATATAGTGCTAGTCTCATCAGAGCTAGGTGCAGGACTTGTGCCAGAAGCAAAATTATCGAGACTATTTAGAGACATGCACGGCAAAGTCAATCAATACATCGCGAAGAATGCTGACGAAGTTTATTATGTCATCGCATCGATTGGAGTGAAGATAAAGTGAAGGGGCTAATACTAGCGCTGCAATTCATGACGAGAGTGCCAATCAATATAGGCGTCGATTTTAATAAGAAAAACATAGGAGCAATGCTTTGCTTCTTTCCTTTTATTGGACTGATTATAGGACTATTTACTTTTGTTCCGACAATATTTTTGCGTGATAAGATATCCATGGACCTAGTGGCTCTCTTAAACATCATTTTTTATCTAATGATAACAGGTGCACTACACATGGACGGTCTATCTGATACAGCTGATGCGTTTTTATCAAACAGAAGCAAGGACAGGATGAAGGCCATAATGAAGGACTCTACAGTTGGTACCTTTGGTGTAATCAGCATAGTAATAGTACTTGCGGCAAAATTTTTTGCTTTTAAAGAAATTGCAATTCAAGGTTTTAAATGGGACTATATATTTACATATATTTACTCAAAGACCATTGCTATGAATGCGTTTATCTACTTTAGGAGCGCAGATAGCAGCACTTTGTTCAAGACATTTAAGGAGAGCAGAAATACATTTTTAATTAACTTTATGAACTTAGTCGTGATATGCGCAAGCATCATATTTGACTACAAAGTCTTAGAGTATTTACTTATCGAAGCAATAGTATTTGTGCTTTTGTATTTTATTTCACTTAAGAAGATAGATGGAGCGACAGGAGATACGATTGGCGCATCAGTAGAATTAGCAGAAACAATAAGTTTATTCATAAAATAGGGGGCAATATGAAAATTTATTTAATAAGACATGGGGAGTCTGAAGACAATTTAAATATGATAACGTCAAGGGTCGATACGAAGCTATCGGCGAATGGCAAGGCTCAAGTAAAGACTTTAAGAGATGAGTACGAGGACATTAATGACAAAAAAGTCATCGTATCAAATTTATTTAGAGCGCAAGAGACAGCTGATCTATTAGGCGTTAAGTCATACGAAGTAGACGAGAGAGTTAGGGAGATAGACTTAGGTGACTTTCAAGGACATTCCTTCGAAGAGCTGGAAAGGATATATCCAGAAGAAACAAAGAAGCGCTTTGAAGAGCCATTTACATTTAAATTTCCTGGTGGCGAATCATTTACAGATTTAAGGGAGCGTACAAAAGAATTTTACGAAGAGAAGGTCAAACTTGGTGAGGACATAGTTGTCATCTCACACGAAGGCTTTATCAGAACTATGCTTTCGATAGCTGTCGACAAAGTAGAAGCTTATTACAATTTTAAGATAGAAAACGCTAGGATATGCGAAATTGAAGTTATAGATGGCTTTCCTATCATCAATAAAATAAATTTTGGAGTATAAAATGGAAGCACAATCAAATCTATTAGAAAAGAAAAAAGTTTGGGGACTTAATCAAACACAGCTTAAGCTCATAGCAGTACTATCAATGCTTGTTGACCACTTAGTTTACGGCATATTTGAAGTAGGCTTGTATCAAAACATTATTAGCGCATCAAACATCACTATCGGCGGCTCTTACGTAACTAGTGCCATGATGGAAAAATTAGAGTTTTTCGGTAGGATAGTGATAGGTAGAATTGCCTTTCCATTATTTTGCTTCTTTATAGTTCAAGGTTTTATGCACACAAGAAACAGAATGAAATACGCGCTAAGACTACTTATATTTGCCTTTATATCGGAAGTGCCATTTGACCTAGTTAGTTCAAACACAGTCTTTGATCCAAACTATCAAAACGTGTTCTTCACCTTGTTTTTAGGCTTAGCAGCACTTATCATTATAGAAAAGTTTGCCAATCAGCCGCTAATAAGAATAATTGGTACAATCGCTTGTATAATCGCAGCGAAGTACTTAAGGACTGACTACGATATGTTTGGCGTTATGCTAATTATACTTATGTACTTTGTGAGATTTAATAAGTTCCAAAACTTAATGGTCGGCATGTCGACACGCTACTTCTACGGCTTTTACTATCAAATGACAGCCTTCGCACTAATGTACTTATATAACGGAGAAAGGGGGAAGGGTCTTAAATACTTCTTCTATGCATTCTACCCAGTTCACTTACTATTGATTTATTTCTTGAGAATGTATATAGCAAGTAACCCTATAGCAATATTTTAATGAGAAAGACGATACTTATAATTCTGGCAGCCATGCTAATATCTTTAGTTTCACCTAAGTTAATGGCAGAGGATGCTAGCAAAACTATAAACATAAAAGCAGTAAAATTTGAAGATAATAAAATCGAGATTGAGGTCGATAGCACTGAGCCTTATTTAAGCTTAGAGCTTGACTACAAGAAAGACGCGGGCAAATGGCTTAGCGAAGACTTTGACAATCTCATCACTTTAAATTATAACGAAAAAACTCGTAAGTACGAGCACAAATTTAAAGAGGATATAAAGTTTTCACAAAGCTTTGAGATTAGGCTTAGACCTATAGTAAACGCAGTTAAGGGAGATTTTTCAAATGTGATTGTATTTAAGCATACACTTAACGCGAAGAACTACGATGCATGGGCGGTTGACTTTATACATAAGGCAGATAGCCTTGGACTAGTTATTGAGTCCATGAGAGAGGACATGAAGGCGAGTGCGACTAGATTAGAATTTGTTGAAGCGCTAATCAAGGCCATAGAGTATAAGAAGACTATAAAGGACTATGAGAATGAAGTAGTGAGCGATACGTCATCCATTGCCGTGAAAAAGGCATATAAATTAAAGCTACTGACATATAACGAGGCGAAGACATTTGGCCCTGATAGAAAGATTACGAGAGAAGAGGTAGCCGTGATACTGGATAAGCTATCGAGCGTGATCAAGTTTGAGGACAAGCTCGAGAACAAACTTACTTACAATGACGCGAGCGAATGGGCTCTTGCTTCAATCGATAGCGTGGTTAAGAAGGGACTCATTCTTGGTGACAACAAACAAAGATTCAATCCAAAGAAGAACATGACTAGACAAGAAGTACTAGTAATGGTACTTAGATTAATTTAAAAACATATTGACTGCTGGGCAATGGCTCGGCAGTTTTTTATAGCAGCTATAGCTTATATCACGTGTTGACAATTGCATTCATCAAGTGTATAATATTTATTAGATATCAATTTATGGAGGTTATTATGAAAAAGATACTAATTGCATTACTACTAGCGCTTTCACTACTAAGCGTGGCTTGCTCAGCACCTGCTAGCAAAGACGCTGATAAGAAGACTGATACTGCTAGCACAGAAAAAACTGAAGAAAAAGATGCAGCTGATGATAAGAAGGCTGAAGAAGAAACAAATGAAGAAAGTGGCGACATGAAGGATAAAGTTAATATCAAGTACTTTGATGACTTTAAAGATGGCGAGCTACTTGCTATAGCAAACATCACTAATAACAATGACAAAGAAGATTTATTCGCTGCATACAATGTAAAAGAACTACTTCTTAGTGAAAATGATGACGCAAAAGAATATTTAATCATACCTAAGGACGACAAGACTGATTTAATAATCAAGGAAAAGGACTCTGAGGGAGATGGCGAATCATTTACTTTAGGTAAGAAGTTTGGACTTAAGCTAGCTATATCAGATGCGGATCTTGAAAAATTTGTCTTCACCATAAAGAATGGTGACAATACTAAAGACTTCAGCATGAAGCTTAAAGAAGACGGTAGCTTAGATCTAGATAAAGAAATAATCGAGGTTGTGTTTAAATAATGAACGATAAGACAAAAGGTATTTTGTGTATGGTGGCATCTGCACTAGCATTTTCGCTAATGCAGATTGCTGTCAAACTTACTTCAGACAATGTAAGTATATTTTTACAAGTTGTGTTCAGAAACTTTTTATTATCAATATTTAGCATTGTAATGCTTAAAAAGCATAGAGAAAGTCTAGTTCCTGTTAAAGAACATAGAGTTGCTCTATTTTTTAGAGGCTTTTTAGGTTTATTTGGCGCAGTTATGTACTTTTATGCAACAAAGAATCTGCCAACAGCAAACGCAGCCATCTTACAAAAGAGCTCACCCTTCTTTGTAATGATATTTGCGGCGATATTCTTAAATGAAAAATTAACAAGATTTCATATTATGTCATTATTAGTTGCCTTTGTGGGCGCTTATCTAGTAACTAACCCATCAGGTAACTATAATCTGATACCAGCCTTATCAGGTATATTCTCAGCCATATTTGCAGCAGGAGCCTATACTATCATCGGTAAGCTTGGTAAGAGCGAGAACCCATATAGAATCATGCTAGCCTTTGGCGCTGTTACGTGTATTTGCTTATTTGTTCCGCTTGTACTCACATACAAAAGTCCACTTCCAATCGACTGGCTATGGCTAGTCTTAATAGGTGTATTTGGAGGCTTGGGTCAATATTTGTTAACAATTGCTTATTTATATGCACCAGCAGGCGAGGTAAGTATATATAATTACACATCAGTAATATTCTCAGCAATACTTGGCTTTATCATATTTAGAGACAAAATTGAAACTATAGAGTATATAGGTATAGCACTAATATTGCTTTCAGCTGTAATACTATTCTTATACAACCAAAAGAACCTTGGACGCTTCGAAATTAAAAAAAAGTAAAGAATTTTTAAAAAAACTATTGACAAAGAGACTTAATAGATGTATAATTAACGAGTGCTTGATGAGATTAGGCACTTGCTAAGACGCAAATAAAAGAAATTAAAGAAAAGTAAAGATTTTTTTAAAAAGGTCTTGACAAGCTTTCTTTTATTTGTTATAATGGCAAAGTACTTGTTAAGAGAACTAACTACTTTGGCCGAAGATAGTAAGTGATCTTAATTCCAGAGATATGGTGGGTATAGCCTAGTTGGTTAGGGCGCCAGATTGTGGCTCTGGAGGTCATGAGTTCGAATCTCATTATCCACCCCATAATTTTTTTAAAAATTTGGTCCATTAGCTCAGCCGGCCAGAGCACCTGACTTTTAATCAGGGTGTCCCGCGTTCGAGTCGCGGATGGATCACCAACATGCGGGAGTGGCGGAATTGGCAGACGCGCTAGACTTAGGATCTAGTGTCAACGACGTGGGGGTTCAAGTCCTCTTTCCCGCACCAAAAGAAGTGTTCGCACTTCTTTTTTTTATACATAAATTCTTTTACAAATCCATTGAAATAATCATCGCAAGGCCATTACTATAAAGATGATTAATAACTATTTGCATCTATAGCTCAGTGGATAGAGCGGCCGACTCCGGATCGGCAGGCCAAAGGTTCGACTCCTTTTAGATGCGCCAAAAAATTCTTGACAAAGCAAAGTCTTTGTGATAGTATATAATAAATCAATACTTAAAGATAATGAGAGGAAGAGTAGTATACTTAAGCTTATCAAGAGAGGGAATGCTGGCTGTGATTTTCCTATAAGCACTTATATGAAGACTAACCTTGAATCGGATCCGAAAGGAATCACGGAGTGGAGCACGTTATAGCTCTAGAAAGAAGTAATTAGGGTGGAACCACGGTCTCATCGTCCCTTGAGGGATGGTGGGCTTTTTTTTATTTCACCAGAAGATATTATAGGAGGTAAAAATGTCAAAGATTATTGTAACACTACCTGATGACTCTAAAAGAGAGTATGACAAAGGAGTCAAGCTTTATGATGTGTGCAAGGACATATCAGAAGTATTATTAAGAGATGTTTTAGGAGCAGTTGTCAATGGCACAACTATGGGCCTACAAGAAACACTTGAAGAAGATAGTAAAGTAAAATTCGTTAAGTTTGAAGACAAGGAAGGCAAGGCTATATTCTGGCATACATCAGCTCACCTTATGGCTTACGCAATACAAAGATTATACAAGGATGTTAAGTTCGCCATCGGTCCATCAATTGACGAAGGTTTTTACTACGACTTCGATACAGAACATAGATTTGTTCCTGAAGATTTTGAAAAGATAGAAAAAGAAATGACTGCCATAGTTAAAGAGGGCGGCGTTCTTGAAAGATACGAAATGCCTAGAGACGAAGCGATTGAACACTTTAAGAAGCTTGGAGAAAAATATAAAGTAGAATTAATCGAAGATCTTCCAGAAGATGCTCATATATCATTCTACAAATTAGGTGACTTCGTTGATTTATGTAAGGGACCTCACCTATATGACATCTCAAAGATTAAAGCGTTTAAATTACTTTCAATTGCAGGCGCTTATTGGAGAGGCGACGAGCACAATGAAATGCTTCAAAGAATTTACGCTGTTTCTTTCCCTAAGAAGAAGATGCTTGACGAGCACCTAGCAAGACTTGAAGAAGCAAAGCTTAGAGATCACAGAAAGATTGGTAAAGAGATGGATTTATTCAGCATGCATGACGAAGGACCAGGCTTCCCATTCTTCCATCCAAATGGAATGGTTGTTAGAAACGAGCTTTTATCATGGTGGAGAGACGTTTTAGCTAAGAACGGTTATGGAGAAATACTAACACCTATCATCTTAAACGAAGATTTATGGCACAGAAGCGGCCACTGGGATCACTATAAAGAAAATATGTATTTTACTAAGATAGATGATAAAGATTACGCAATCAAACCAATGAACTGCCCAGGCTCAACTATAGTATACGCAAACAGCCAACACTCATACAAAGAGCTTCCAATTAGACTTTCTGAGTTTGGTCAAGTACACAGACACGAGCTTTCTGGTACATTACACGGATTATTTAGAGTAAGAACATTTACTCAAGATGATGCGCACGTATATTGCTTGCCATCACAAGTTGAAGACGAAGTATTTAAGATGATAGACTTAGCTGACTACTTATACAGCACATTCGACTTTAAATACACAGTTGAGCTATCAACAAGACCAGATGACTTCATGGGCGAGATAGAAACTTGGAATATAGCCGAAGCGGCACTTAAGTCAGCACTTGAAAAGAAAGGCATTGAATATGCTATAAACGAAGGTGACGGCGCTTTCTACGGCCCTAAGATTGACTTCCACTTAGAGGACGCTATAGGAAAAACTTGGCAATGCGGAACTATACAACTAGATTTCCAAATGCCAATTAACTTCGATTTAACATATATCGATGAAAACGGCGAAAAGAAGAGACCAGTTATGCTTCACAGAGCTTTACTTGGCTCATTAGAAAGATTCTTAGGAGCACTTATCGAAAAATTTATCGGCAAGTTCCCACTATGGCTTGCACCAGTACAAGTGAAAGTATTATCAATATCAGAAAAGTTCAATGACTATGCAAAATCAGTTTATGACGAGCTAAAAACTCATGGATATAGAGCTGTTCTTGATGACAGAAATGAAAAGATTGGCAAGAAGATAAGAGAAGCACAAGTAGAAAAAGTTGAGTATATGTTAATAATAGGAGAAGAAGAAGCAAGTACAAAGACAGTAACTATTAGACATAGAGATCTAGGTGACCAAGGAAAAGTGTCACTAGAAGACTTTATGGCTAGAATCAGAAAAGAAATTGATAATAAAGAAATAGTTAAGAAAGAAGAAAAATAATATACTACTAAAGTATGAAAAATAATAAAAAATAGAAAAATTTATTCAAGAATCAAGGGAATTTTTATAAAACCCTTGATTTTTTTTGCATTTTATTATAAAATAACTAGTACCTAAGGGAGGTAATGCAAATGAAGAATTCAAATCACAGATCATGCGTCCTGCTAGTTTCTTTATTCCTAATATCACTGATCGGATTTAAAGACTACGGCGTTATGGTTAAACCTTTCGTTAGCAAAGACAATGTAAAATTTGACGATAAAGAAATTGTTAACATAATAAATGAAGATAATGACTCATATACAGTTAGTAAAAGCGGTAAGGCTGTTAAGCTTACAAAGGAGTCACTTATTGTGACACAAAAAGATACTAATAAGTATAGAGTAGTTTCATTCACAGGCATATCAGCTTCACAAGGAGTTGCTCCTTTTGATTACTTAATGCCTGGAGAAATTGTCGAGCTTCTACATACTGGTACAGATGGCTGTATATTTTCAGACTCAAAGATGAGAGTTGGTTTTGTAGAAATTAAAGACTTGGAAAATATTAAAGAAGCGAATACTACAGAAGCATACTCAAAGGTCAATAAGACACTTAAGTCTGGAGATAAAACTCTTGTACTAAAGAAGAATGATAAGGTTAATATACTTAGCTATGATGGTAAGACATACACTTTAAGTGATGGCACTAACACATTCATAGCACATAAGAATGATATTTCCTTAAGTGAAATAACAGAAGAAGCAGAAAGCGTAGACAGATCAGCTTACGCTGGACGCAAAGATGTTACAGGCCTTGTAGAATTTGCCAAAGCGCAAATAGGCAAGCCATACGTATACGCAACAGCTGGTCCTGACAGCTTTGACTGTTCGGGCTTAGTTTACTATTGCTATAAGAACGTCTTGAACATAAATGTTTCAAGATCATCATCAGCACTTGTTTCATGTGGAGTGCCTGTTGAAAAGGAAAACCTATTACCAGGAGATATACTTTTATTCAACACTTACGGCAAAGGTATTTCACACGCAGGTATATATATTGGCGACGGTAAGATGGTTCACGCATCAAGCGGAAAGATGATGAGCGTTGTAATATCTGATGTTAATTCAGGATATTACTTAGAAAGATTTGTTGCAGCAAGAAGAGTAATTAAATAATTTATATTGAGCTCCTATTTTGGAGCTCTTTTTCATGCTAATGACGCAATGTCTTTGCAAGTATTTCATTTAAGAGGTCTAGATTTAATCTAGGCCTTTTCTCTTATGCAAAAATCGATTTAGACGTGTTAAGAGTATATTTCTAAGACAAATGCCGCGCGAATGATATATGACGGGCGGATGGCATATGACGGGCATATGATATATGACGGGTAAATGATGTATGACGGGCGGATGGCATATGACGAGCGGATGACGTATGACGAGCAGATGGTGTATGACGGGCGGATGATATGTGCCGCGCGAAGCTATTAAAAAAAGACTAAAGCAATATTGATTTACTTTATAAAAAATGCTTTTAATATATAGTATTTTATGATATAATAATTAAATATAGATAATGGGGTTATTGTATGCAAAAATGGTTTTTGAAAAACAGAAATGCTGAGAACTATTCAGCAGTTAAGAGCATAGTAAAGGATGATCTACTAGCAAAAGTTCTTTGCAATAGAGGCGTTGTCGATGCTGATGAAGTCATTGATTACTTAAACGATGATTACACAAAGATTTACAGAACTGACGGTCTTCCCGATATGGATGTCGCGCGCGAAATTATAAAGGACGCTATTGATAATCACAAGAAGATTAGAATCGTTGGTGATTATGACTCGGACGGCATCATGTCTACTACGCTTTTACTAAGAGGTCTTAAGTCCTTCGGGGCAGAGGCTAGCTTTGAAGTGCCTGACAGAAAGGCGGATGGCTACGGCATCAATAAGCGTATAATTGATGGCTGTCTTAAAGATGGCGTTTCAGTTATAATTACTTGTGACAATGGTGTATCAGCCTTTGAAGCAGTGAAATATGCCAAAGATAATGGCATCAAAGTCATTGTTACTGACCACCATTTACCAAAAATTGAAGATGGCAAAGAAATTTCTGTTGAAGCAGATGCAATAATCGACCCAAAAGTAGAAAAATCATCCTATCCATTCAAGGAGATATGCGGAGCTTTTGTCGCTTTTAAATTAATTACATATATTAGCAAAGACTACGACTTTAATCCTGATTTAATTGATGAAATTATTCAGTATGCAGCTTTTGCGACTATAACAGACATCATGCCGCTGCTTGATGAAAACCGTGACCTTGTAAAAAGAGGCTTGGAGCTAATGAACTCAAGACCAGCCAAGGTATTTTATCGCTTGAAAAACGAGTTAAAAGTCGATAAGGAGATCAATGTATTTCATATTGGCTTTATCTTGGGCCCATCAGTCAACGCAATAGGCAGGCTAAGCAATGCAAACCACGCTATTGCGGCCTTTGAATCTTGCGATGACGATAGTATAATTGCTATTTGCAAGGAATTATACGCGCTTAATCAAGAGAGAAAAGATTTGACAGAGCTTGGCTACGATGTGGCAATTAAAGAGATAGAAGCAGATGACGCTTTTGAGGACAAGGACATAATCATAGTTAAGTCTAAAGACATAGAAAGAAGCGTCGCGGGCATCGTTGCTGGCAGGCTTAAGGAAAGGTACTACAAACCAGCCATAGCCTTATACGAAGAAGATGGCATCCTATATGGTTCGGCAAGATCTATTGAGGAATACAATATCTTTGATGAGCTAAACAAGGCGAAGGAGCTTTTAAATGGCTTCGGTGGACATAAACTGGCGGCGGGACTTGAATTAAAACTTGATAATTATGACGATTTTGTCACACTTATAAATGAAAATTCAACGCTAACAGACGAAGATAAGATAGAAAAGATATATATCGATGCCTTTTATCCAATTGATTTTCAAAAATTTTCGACTTACGATACGATTGAAAAGTTAAAACCATTTGGAGAGAAGAATCCTGCAGTACTATTTGCAGATAAAGACCTTGTTTTAAAGGATATAAGCGTTTTTGGACAGAATCGCAGCGTGATAAAGCTAAAATTTAGAACTAAGCTTGATAATATAATGACGGCTATACTATTCTACAAGGAAGATGAATTTAAAAAAGACTACGAAGATCAGTTTAACTCTGATATATACAGAGATTTAGCAAGTGGCAAGGTGATAATTATGGACATTTGCTACAATCTAAGGATTAATGAGTACATGAATAACAAAAATCTTGAAATAAATATTAAGCACTTTAGATTTAGGAGGTGAGCTTATGATAGAAGATTTAATTAAAATTATTGAAAAATACATGACCGAAGAGGAAGTTGCCTTTGTTATGAAGGCTTATGAATACGCTAAGGCGATGCATAAGGATCAAAAGAGAAAGTCTGGCGAGCCTTATATAATTCACCCTGTCAATGTCGCTATCATACTCGCTGACCTAGATATGGACGTCGAGACCATCATAGCTGCGCTTCTTCATGACGTGGTTGAGGATACGCCTGCGACTTATGATGATGTAAAGAACATGTTCTCAGAGGACATTGCAAATATTGTCGATGGTGTAACTAAATTAAATAAATTAAATTACAAGAGCTCTGAAGATTTTCAAGCGGAAAATCTTAGAAAGATGATTCTTGCTATGAATAATGACATCAGAGTCATAATTGTAAAGCTTGCGGACAGGCTACATAATCTTCGTACGCTTGAGTATATGAATGAGGAAAAGCAAAAGCAAAAGGCTAAGGAAACTATAGAGATATATGCGCCACTTGCTGGTAGACTCGGAATTTTCAAGATTAAGTGGGAACTTGAGGATTTATCTTTAAGGTATCTTGATCCAGAAGGCTACTACGACTTGGTCGAGAAGATCAACAAGAAGAGGAGCGAGCGCGAGAAAGAGATCAATGAGATTATAAAGGCTATATCTACTGAGCTTGATAAGCAAGAGCTTCACTACGACATAAGCGGTAGGCCGAAGAATTTCTACAGCATATACAAGAAGATGAATGGCAAAAACAAGAGCTTTGAGAGCATATATGATTTGATTGCTGTGAGGATTTTGGTCGATACGGTTAAGGACTGCTACGCTGTTTTAGGTATAGTTCACTCGATGTGGAAGCCGCTTCCAGGCAGATTCAAAGACTATATCGCTATGCCTAAGCCAAACATGTATCAATCCTTGCACACAACTGTTATTTCTGACACTGGCGAGATATTTGAGATACAGATCAGGACTTATGAAATGCATGAAGTGGCCGAATATGGTATCGCTGCGCATTGGAAATATAAGGGCGGAAAGGCTCAAGGCAAGGACGTTGATAATAAGCTTGACTGGCTAAGGCAATTGCTTGAGTGGCAAAAAGACTTAAAGGATCCAAAAGAATTTATTGACACATTAAAGATAGACTTTTTCGATGACGAGGTCTTCGTATTTACGCCTAATGGTGATGTTGTCGACCTTCCAGAAGGCTCGACTCCAGTCGACTTTGCCTATAGAGTACACACAGGCGTTGGTAACACTTGTGTTGGAGCTAAAGTTGACTCAAGGATAGTCCCACTAAACTATAAGCTTAAGAATGGTAATATCGTCGAGATTATCACGCAAAAATCGGCTTCTGGTCCAAGTAGAGACTGGCTAAAATTTGTAAAGAGCCCAAGAGCTAAGCAAAAGATTAAACAATGGTTTAAGTCTAAAGAAAAAGACATCAGCATAGAGAAGGGCAAGGAGCTATTTGACAGAGAAGCGAAAAAGCTTGGCCTTGATACAAATATTCTCGATAATGAAAAGATTTATAATAAATTAGCAAAAGAGCTTTCACTTAACTCTATTAGTGATTTATTCGCATCCATTGGCTATGGCAATTTTAAAGAGAAGCTTGTAATTAATAAGATTTTAAATATAAAAAATGCTATTGAAAATATTGGACTAACAAAGAATGAGGACGATTATCTTAAGAGTTCTTCATCAAAGAAAGATGCTACAGGCGTTAGGATAGATGGCCTTGAGGGCATGAAGATAAAGTTTGCTAAGTGCTGTAACCCAGTGCCCGGCGACGAAATTATTGGTTTTGTAACAAGGGGCTATGGTGTTTCAATACACAGAAAGGACTGCACAAACATTGCCAATTTCTTAGACTCAGACAGATGTCTTGAGGCAGAATGGGATGCGGCAGCGAGTGAAAAGTTCCTTGCAAATGTTACAATCAGAGCGGTTGACAGAACTGGAATACTTTCAGAGATAACTGCTATGGCAAAAGAAGCAAATGTTGGTATACAATCACTTAGCGCAAAGAGCAATACCATCAGCGATATATTTATATATCTAACATTTGAAGTAGTGGGGAAGGATGAGCTTGACAAGATGATACAAAAGCTTAAGACTATAAACGGTGTTTTGGATGTGTACAGGTCATAGATATGAGAGTAGTTGTACAAAGAGTAGAAGAAACTCGTTTAGAAGTTGATGAAAAAGTAATTAGCGAGATTAATGGCGGCCTTTTGGTCTACATCGCAGTTGAGGACGACGATACAGAGGCAGATCTTGATTATATCTTCAAAAAAGTGACAAATCTAAGGATATTTTCCGACGAAGATGACAAGATGAACCTATCTGTTCAAGACATAAGTGGCGAGATACTGCTTGTTTCGCAGTTCACTCTATATGGCGATGCTAGAAAGGGCAATAGACCAAACTTTATGAAGAGCGCCAAAGCTGAAAAGGCTGAGAGCTATTACGAAAAATTTAAAGAGAAATTAAAGATAAGTGAAATAAAATTTCAATCGGGCGTTTTTGGAGCGGATATGCATATACACGCACATCTATCGGGACCGGTTACTATATTATTAGATTCAAAGAAGGAGTTTTAGATGAATATTTTTAAGAAAAATGTTGGGGTTTATGGATCAAATTCATATATCATAAGTAATGATGCTGGCGACGCTATAATCATAGACGTTGGTGGCAGCGCAGATGATTTATACGCTTACATCAAAGAGCATAATTTAAATCTAAAGGCAATACTACTCACACATGGTCACTTTGATCACGTTTTGGGCGTAAACGCATTAAGAGAGTTGACAGGAGCACCATCATATATATCAAAAGACGATTTAGAGATGACACAAAAAACTGATTTTATGTTAAATGAGAAGATGAGAAATTATATCGATGAGCCCATCAATATAGACCACACAATTGATGAAGAAGGTACTTTGAAATTTGGCGATATCGAAGTTAATGTCATTAAGACACCTGGCCACACAAAGGGCGGTTTAACATATCAAATCGAGGACGGTCTATATGTTGGTGACACGATATTCTTCCACTCAGTTGGTAGAAGCGACCTATATGGCGGCAATGAAGCTGAACTTATCGATTCTGTTAATAGAGTTTTGGCTTTAGAAGGTAATTACACAATATATCCAGGTCACAGCATGAACACTACTTCTGATGAGGAAAGGGCTAACAATCCTTACGTAAATGCTAAGAGAAGCTAGTATAAAGAGGATAAAGGAGCTCTTTTGGGAGTTTCAAAATATCAGGTCCGGCATTTCTTATGAAATTTTGGATGATGGTGTGAAATTTTCTATAGATGGCAAAGAGAGGACGCTTACGGGTTTTGATACGCTTAGCAATAATGAGATGAAGGCACTTATATATGAGGAGTTCTTAAAGGAAGACATAAGTCTTCCTTGGGGCATACTCACTGGGATTAAGCCTTTAAAGCTATATGCAAAGGCAGATGATAAAGAGGCTTTCAAGGAAAAATTTTTTATCTCAGATGAAAAGTTTGAGCTAATGGCGAGAACTTACAAGAATCAGCATCTTTGCTTCGAGCCAAAATATAGCTTATATATACACATACCATTTTGCAAAGGGATTTGCTCATACTGTTCATTTTACACAAATGATATCACGAAGAAAGCTTATGATTTTACAAAGTACATTGACGCTGTTATCGATGAGATGAAGTTTGAGAGCAAATTAAGAGATATATCGGAGCCGGACAGCATATACATAGGTGGCGGAACGCCATCTGCAATTGATAAGGCTAATATAGAGAGGCTATTAAAATACATTAGTGAAAATTATAAATTTAAAGAGCTGACCTTTGAGTGCGGCAGAGCCGATACTATGGATAAGGAGCTACTTGATATACTTGAAAAATACGGTGTAAATAGAATTTGTATCAATCCACAGACTATGAATGAAGAGACGCTTAAAAGAGTTCATAGGCGCGCGAGCCTTGATGAGCTTAAAATGCTTTATGAACTTGCTAGGGGCTATGATTTTGACATCAATATGGACCTCATTATTGGTCTTGAAGGAGAAAAGAGAGATGATTACATTAACTCGGTTAAAAAGCTTATAGCTATGAGACCAGAGTCCATCACCATACACAATTTGGCTCTAAAGAGAAGAGCAGTTCTAGCTCAAAATGACTTTAAGCTCGAGAACATCGATTTATCTAAAGAGCTTTATACCATGCTTTATGAGGCGGGCTACGAGCCTTATTACATGTACAGGCAGAAGATGACAAACTCAAATCTCGAGAACGTCGCTTTTTCACTAAGTGGCAAGGCGTCCATTTACAATGTGATTTCGATGAACGATTTGACGAGTATATACGCTTTTGGCGCTGGAGCCGTATCAAAATACATTGACAAGGATAATTTAGAGCGCAAATTTAATTACAAAGACATTGATTTGTATATAAAAAACGTTTATAATAAAGATATATAGTATTATTGGGAGGATATTTATGGAAACAATGGGAAACTTACGCAGGAGTGACTACTCCGGCGAACTAAGAATGAAGGACATAGAAAGGGAAGTTGTACTAATGGGTTGGGTGCAAACTCAAAGAAACCTAGGACAACTTATCTTTGTTGACATAAGAGACATCAGTGGTATATCTCAAGTCGTTTTTGATGAGACCATCTCTAAGGATGTCTTCGAAAAGGCTAAGGGACTTAAGGGCGAATACGTTATAGCCGTTAGAGGCAAGGTTAGAGAGAGATCTCAAAAGAATCCTCATATCCCAACTGGCGATATCGAAATTTTAGCCGAAGAACTTAAAATACTTGATACAGCTCAAACTCCACCTATTTACGTAAAAGACGATGACAATGTAGGTGAGCAAATGAGACTAAAATACAGATTCTTAGACTTAAGAAAGCCATTCATGCAAAAAACTCTTATGACAAGAGCAAAAATTTACAAAGCCTTCAGAGACTTTTTAAATGACAATAGATTTATAGAGATAGAAACACCTATACTTGGCAAATCTACTCCAGAAGGAGCTAGAGACTATATCGTTCCAAGTAGAGTTAACCCTGGAAAGTTCTTTGCCTTGCCACAATCTCCGCAATTATTCAAGCAATTACTAATGGTTTCAGGCATGGATAGATACTACCAAATCACTAAGTGCTTCAGAGACGAAGACCTTAGAGCCAACAGACAACCAGAGTTTACTCAAGTCGATATTGAAATGAGCTTTGTTGATGAAGATGATGTTATGTCAATCAATGAAAAGCTTATAGCACATATATTTAAAGAGATTTTGGATATAGATATCAAGCTTCCTCTAAGAAGAATGCCATTTGACGAAGCGATGGATAAGTACGGTGTTGACAAACCAGACTTAAGATTTGGCTTCTTGATCCATGATGTGAGCAGCATATTCAAAAACAGCGGCTTTAAGGTATTTAAAGATACAGTTGACGCTGGTAATATGGTTAATGCAATCAATATTGACGGCTACCAAGATAAGTTCACTAGAAAAGATATCACTAAGCTAGAAGATTTTGCAAAGACATTTGGAGCAAAGGGACTTGCTTGGGTGAAGTATGTTGATAATGAATTTACTGGCCCTATAGCAAAATTCTTTACAGATGAAGAAAAAGAAGCTCTTATTAAAGAGATGGATATAAAGAACAATGATTTAATTTTATTCGTTGCAGATAAAAAATCTGTTGTTAAGAAGACTCTTGGCAACTTAAGAAATGAAATTGCAAAAGAATTAAACCTAAATGATCCAGACAAGTTTGAACTACTTTGGATTACAGACTTCCCATTATTTGAATACAGCGAAGAAGAAGGCAGATACATGGCTATGCACCATCCATTCACACATCCAAAGATTGAGGACATACCATATATCGAAGAAAGAAAAGATACTGTTAAGGCAAAAGCATACGACATCGTTATCAACGGCGAAGAAATTGGCGGAGGAAGTATAAGAATTAATAACTCCGATCTACAAGAAAAGATGTTCAAGGCACTTGGTTTTACTAAGGAAAGAGCTGAAGAACAATTTGGTTTCTTCATCGAGGCCTTTAAGTATGGAGCTCCACCACATGGAGGCATTGCTTATGGTCTTGATAGATTCGTTCAATTACTTACAAAGCATGACAATATCAAAGACGTTATCGCTTTCCCTAAGACACAATCAGCAACAGACCTATTGACAGGCGCACCAAGTGAAGTTGATGAAAAGCAATTACATGAAGTATCAATAAAGGTTGATATAAATGAAGCCGCAAAGAACGATTAGGACGAGAGTTGTATTAGGAGACAAAGTTTACAATAGTTTTAAAGATGTAAATGTTTTAATAGTCGGCATAGGCGGCGTTGGTTCATTTACTTTAGAGTCCTTAGTTCGCTTTGGTATTGAGCATATCACCATAGTTGATTTTGATACGGTAAGTGAATCCAATATCAATAGGCAGCTCTTAGCCCTTGAAGA
>NZ_CAKPYL010000017.1 GCF_934202865.1 uncultured Fenollaria sp.
CTTAAATAGCAATAAGTCAGATATTGTTAATAACAAACTAGCGGTAGAAGTAGCACAGCTAGATGGTAAAACTGCAGAAGAGATTGTAAAAAATCCTGATATGCCAAAGCTTTATACCATGCGTGCAGATTACAAGGTGCCAAGAAATGATGAGGAGATTGTTGGCTTTCAGCCGTATATAGCTACTGTCGGTGATGATGAATACACATACACTGACATAGACGGCAAAGCTGGATTAAAAGTTTTAACAGATGCAGAAAAATCTAAGATAGACAAAAAAATAAAATTGCCAGATATTGATGGTTATACTTCACCTACACCAAGCTTTAATGTAAATTATGATTACATTAAAAAGAATGCGGACAAAGGTAATTTGGATGGCAATGAACAAAAAGGTGAGCATCCATATATTTATGAGCCAAAGCAAGGCACTATAAGGATAAAACATACTTTTCAAATGCTCGCAGACCTAGGAGAATATGGTGTTAGGGACGGAGATGCTAATTATATTTATACAAGCCAAACAGGTGTTACAGGAACATCTGTCACTATAAAAGCATTGGACGGAGATAAGATTAAAGGATATGTTCCTGAAGTCAATGTACTTACAACACAAGTGCCACAAAATTCAGCTGATTTCGAGATAGAAATGCGTTACAACCGCGCTATCTTTGATGTAAATTTTGATACAGATGGCGGAACTGATTTACCGGGTATGACATTATTCTATGGACAAACCATTCCAAAATTAAATTTTGATATTGAAAAGCTGGGATCAACTCTACAAGGCTGGAAGGTAAATAAGGATATAAATTATACGGACAAGGCAGGAACTAAACAAACTCTTTCTAAAGAGACTCTTATTACAGAAGCAGATTTTAAAGCGGATGGAAAGTTCCAAGACGGTATAAAATATGCTATGCCAGCAGAAAGCCTTACTTTTACTGCTCAGTGGACTGAAAATAAAACAGCAGAATACGTAATCCAATTTTGGACTGAAAAACCAGATTACGATGACAAAGATGCCTCTCTTCCTTTGCGTGAACGCTACGATTTTATTGGTGCAAGAAGAGTAGACAATGCTGAAACAGGCTCTAAACCGATTCTTACTAATTTAGATATCCATGGCATAACCTTCCCAGATTTAAATGACGGAAGATTGGAAAAGGCTCAAAATGATTCAAATGAATTTGACAGATATTACTTCTTAAATGAAAAATTGACCAAAGTTCAAAACGCCTCAGAAGATGATCCTAACGTTCAAAAATCTGTATTATCCACAGGCGAAACTGTCTACAACGTCTACTACGACCGCAGAGTCTACACCCTTTACTTTACAGCTGCTAATGAAATTACAGATAATGATCCATTAAGCTACTGGCCGACTATAACAAGAGATGGACAAGTCATAGGAAAAGAAGGGAACCCATATAAAGTAGATGTTCGCTTCAACCAAAGCTTAGATAAAATATGGCCAAAGGATGCAGAAGTTTCAAATCTTCCGGATATAGAAGGGACGCTTGGAGACGCGGGCTTAATAGGCTGGTATATTAATAGTAACGAGATGTATTCAGGAATTTTTCGCGACACACCGCCTTATCGCTTAAGTGCAGAAGATTTTATTGACAGTGAAGATGTAGAGACCTTGGGAAATGGTCACGGAGATAAAATACCCCTAGGAGAAAATCAAACAAAAGATAGGGACAAATATGAGATTTCCCTTGGAGCGACATCATATGAGAATGCCATTGTCCACCACATTGACTTCATAAAAGATGATTTCGATGGCAAAGAGCAAATAGATTATAACCTTTCCTATTGGAAGAGTGACACAGCTACATATCCTTATGACTTTATTTTGCCTCATCTTCAAGGCTTTACCCTTAAAAAAGAGACAAGGGTAGCAGAATGGGTAGGCACTAAAAAAGTTGGGGATATAAAGAAAACTTTTGATGAATTAAATGCAGAGAGAAATGCAAAGACACCTTTTAGAAGCGATGCTGACAAGATTCAATATATCGATAGATTTCCCTGGAGTACAAGCAAAGAAACATCTCCTGATGGTACACTTGTGGATAAATCATTTAAAGGGAAAAATGCCTACAATTTTGCAAACTATTCTCGCAATAGTTACAAATTAAAATTAAACAATGACCCGAAGACAGTAAAAAACGACAATGAATATGGTCAAGGTAATATTTTAGATGTGCCTTATGAAATGCCACTAAATGATTTGAAATTAGATACAGGCCATGCACCTAAAAAACCTGATTGGGTACCTGAGGATTGGGGCTTCTTAGGCTGGGCACTAGATCCTGCCGGAGAAAACTTGATAAAAAAGGGCAATGAAACTAAACTTCACTACGACCAAGTACTTTATGCCAAGTGGGGAGAACCAGAGACAATTTGGAGGGTAAAATTTGATCCAAATGGTGGAAGTTTAAGAAATTTAAGCACAGAAAATATTTCTGATGAATCTAAAAAACTTGAAATAGATGGCAAAGTCCACACTTATCCAGAAAAAGTAACTAATGAAGAGAATACATTCAATATTGTTCACAAGATGACTCTTAAAGAGCCACAAGATGCTACTAAGACTATTATTGAACCAACTAGGGATGGATATAATTTTGCTGGTTGGGAATATGTAAAATATACAAAAGATGCAAATGGCAATGACACTAAAACTGAAGACACTACTTACAAAGATTTATATAAAGTACCTGAAATGTATCACTTTGGCAACAAAGTTGTAGGTAATGTTCATCTTAGAGCAATTTGGAACAAACAAGACCTTGTAACAGTAAAGGCAATACACCACTTCTTGAATGCAGATTATAGCGAAAAATCTAATGAAGTACAAAATCTCTATAACAGGAGGGTTGGCTCATACACAACAGGCCTTGGAAGTAGACAAGGTGATAAGTATCTCTTAGTTCCACAAGCTGAGTGGGATGCGCTTTATAACGCAAATGCTGATTATCAAACTTATAAGGATGAAACAACTAGAGAAAATTCCTATAACCAAATTTTAAGAGTTGAGCCAGAAGAAATTAAAAATCAAAACACAGGAGCAATGGTAGCTAATCCTAAGGCAAAGGACAACCGCTTTGAATTCTTCTACAGACCATTTAAAGAAAGAGTCTATGATGTAAACTATCTTGATGAAAGAGGAAAAACAGACGTTGAAGCCTTTATGACTCAAGCTCAAGATGCTTATAAAGCTATAAAAGACAATAATTCTATGACTCCTGAAGAAAAGAGTACTGCTTATAAAAAACTTCTTGCAGATAACAAAGCTGCTTTTGCAAAGATAAAAGATAAATACGCCATTGTTACAAGCGAAAAAGTAGTAAATGGCAAGCGTTATTACGATGCTAGAAATTACAGGCAAATTCCTGGTTGGGTATTAAATGATAAGCCACAACAACAGTTATTCTTTGACATTTATGAAGACACAGACACCTTTGCAGGTATTAATGAAACAGGACTTGATGAAATAAACTTTTTCTACAAGGACGTAAGAGTAATTGAAGTTAAAGATCCAAAAGATCCAGTTCCAGATGGGTATGTAAGAGTAACATTCAAAGCTGAAAAGGGCGGATCATTTACAGACGACAAATATAATCCAGTTACAGAGCTTTATTATGATGTAATAGTTGAACTAAAATCAGATAATCTTCCAGTTCCAGAATTATTAAAAGAAGGCGCTGACAAAGAAGAAGGCAAGTATTACATCACACCAGACAATGGCAAGAAATTTACTAAGTGGGACAATAAAGCCTTATTAAACAAAAACACAATTATTGATAATACTGCTAAAGACTTCTATGTATTCACAGCCTATTTCGAATGGTCGGGTTTAACAGCTAATGGCATGGTTATGACTGAAGCTTATAAAGATCCGAATAACACTTGGACAAATGACTTTGCTCCTACTATTGACCAATTAAAGAAACAATTAGTTTGGAAGGAAAATGATGTAGAAAAACCACTTCCAGAAGGAACTGAAATAAAATTATACGATGATAAAGGCAATGAATTAACAAGTGACGAGCAAGTCTATGAACTAGTTAAAGAACTAAACAAAGCAGATAAAGAAGAGCTTATTCGTACAGTAAACGTCACAGCTAAAGTTAATTTTAGAGATCAAAAGACTAAAGATGAAAAAATTAAAGCTTTAGAAGAAGATATTAAAAATCTTAACACACAATTAACAACAGCTAAAGAAGAGCTAGATAAGCTAAAAGCAGATAAACCACAAGATACAGAAAAAATTGAAGAAAAAGAAAAAGAAGTTCAAAGCCTAGAAAAACAAATAAGTGACAAAACTGCTCAAATTGAAAAAATAAAAGCGGGTAAAGATACTCAAGAGCTTGATATACCAATAACAGTATACAAAAATGTTTATGAAGCACTTACAACAGGAGAAAAACCATTATTCCTATCTGAAGCTGAAAAAGGCGAATTAAAGGATATTACTGGCGACTATGTTAAAGTAACCGTAAATCCTACAGGAAAACCAGGAGATAAAGATTCTAAGATTTATTATGTCAATAAAAATGCTTGGGTAGAAATTCCTGAAATTAAATTGACTGATGAGGAAAAAGCAAAATTAGGCTTTACTCGCTGGACTTCTGATAATGACGCAGTAAATACAGATGGAGCATATATATTTGAAAAAGAAAATGTAAAACAAAGATATAAGTTCACAAAAGACACTATAATTCAACCGGATTTTTCAAAAGATGTAGTTGAACAAGATGATCCAAATAAGAAACCTGATGTACCTGATAATTTTGTAAAAGTTATTGTTACAACACAAGAAGATGATATAGAAAAAGCTACAGAAGAAACAAAATTCGAAAGAACTTTCTGGGTTAATCCTACAAAGGAAGTAACTATCCCGGTTAGTGATCCAACAGGCGATACTGCTAAAGATGATCAAGGAAATGTAGTTACAGACGCCGCAGGAAATGAAATTAAATGGGTATTTAAAGAGTGGTCAAGTCCATTGACAGCTACTTTTACAGATAAAGAAACTAAAATTAATGCTAAATATGAAACAACAGTTCCTGAGCCAAGTGCTGAAGCAGGCCTTGTTGAGACTTATGTAGGCAGAGAGCCTGAGCTTGATGATTATGAAAAAGCTATTAAGATGATGCTTGGAGAAAGTGATTTATCATTCGACAAAAACGTTTCAAGCTTTGAAATCACTAAAGACCCTGATGTAAGTAAACCATGCATGAGTGAAGCAAAGGTTAAAGTTGAGTTTAACAACGGACAAGTAAAAGAAATTACAGTTCCAGTTAAGGTACATGCGAACATCTATCCAGGAGACAACAATGGCAATAAAACACCCGATGTGCCAGAGGACTATGTTAAAGTAACAGTTAATCCTAAAGCATATGAAGAGTATACTCAACAAATTAAAGTATATTATGTAAATCCAAAAGTTAAAGTCAAAATACCAGAGCTTGTAATCCAAGACTCAGACATAGAAAGATATGGCTTTAAAAAGTGGACAACAAATAATAATATTATAAACTTACTAGATCCTGAAGAGGTTTACGACTTTACAAAAGAGTATCAATTTACAGTAGAAACAGAAATTTATGCCTTCTATGAAAAAAATGGAGATCCTGAAATTCACATAGGCTTTGAAGCTCATGAGATTGTTAAAAACATTGGAGATAAAGTTTCTGTTCAAGAATATAAAGATGCTTTAATAATTCCAAAAGATGCTGAAGGAAAAGACATTGCTGAAGTAAAAGGCATAAACATATTGGACGATCCAGACACAAGCAAAGAAGGTTACACTACTGCTAAGATACAAGTTGTTTATAACGATGGAAAGACAGAAGAACTTATAGTTTTAGTAAAAGTATTACCTGATTATGTCGAACAAACTGACCCAGATGATCCAACAACAAAACCTGATGTACCAGACAATTTTGTAAAAGTCATTGTTGATAAGACTGAAAATGCAGAACTTCAACAAGATGAAAAACAAATTCAAACTTTCTGGGTTAATCCTGATAAAATAGTTACTATTCCAGTTAAAAATCCTACAGGAAAAGTTGTAAATAAAGGAGATGGAACAAAAGATTTCACATGGTTATTTACAGGTTGGGATAAGGAATTAACTCAACAATTTACAGACAAAGAAACAACTATTACAGCACAGTACACTAAAGATTTTGGGAATTTACCAGAAGTGAAACCTATTCCTGAAGCCAAGGGTGGATTTATATACACTGAATTAGGAAGACCTATTAGTGATAATGATTACAAGAGAGAAATCACATTGCCTGATGGATATAGTTTCGACACAGGAACTACACTTGAGATGGTAGAAAAAACTGCTCCAAACATTAATAGGAATGGCCGTTATAATGTAGATTTCTGGGTAACTTATCCAGATGGATCTGCACAGTTAGTAGAAGTTTTAGTTTATGTTGGAGAAGCTCGTCCAGAACCACAACCAAGCGAACCACAAATCATTTACAGAGACAGAATCGTAGAAAAAGAAAAGATAGTTGAAAAGATTGTTAAGATCAAAGATAACGAAAGACTGAAGGAACCAAGATACATGCAAGGCTACAACGGCAAGTTTAGACCATATGACGGCTTAAGAAGGTCTGAAGCTGCTCAAATCTTAGCAAACGCCCTTAAGGCTGACGGTTATGATTACGATCCATACTACCCTATAAGCTACACAGACGTTGGTGACACTTGGTATACAGAAGCTGTTAGAATAGTTTCTCAAGCAGGCGTTTTCCAAGGATATAACGATGGAACATTCAAACCAGAAGGTAAGATCACTAGAGCTGAGTGGGTGGCAACACTTAGAAGGTTCCAAGACTTAAAGAAGGTTAGTGGCAATGACATGGGCTTAAGCATAGGTCAATTGGCTACTGAAGAGATAGAAGCAGCATATCAAGCTGGTTGGCTAGATGTATACACATCAGGCATAGCAAACTTCGATGCGAATGCGCCTATCACTAGACAAGAAGTAGCTGCTGTATCTAACAAGGCCTTCGACAGAGTTCTTGACAAAGTCTACTTACAAAGAAATGTTAAGAACATGATTAATTACAAAGACATCAACTCAAGCATGCCTCTATATGAAGACATCTTATGTGCAAGCAACACATTATTGACAGATGGTAAGTATTATAAGGCAAACACTATCATCCTAGATAATCTAACATTTAATATTGTTACCGATGAGCTAGTAATATTTCAAAAGAAATTTCAGTACAACGTTATTAGATAAGTTTAGAATAAGAGTGCGTATCAAAGGATATGCACTCTTTTCTTATGTGATGGTAGATAATCAAGGCAATTGATTCAAGTAAAAATATTTAAAAAAATAATTAATTTTAGCATAGTAATGGTTTAAATGGGGTATAAAGAAATAAAGGAGGTATATTTATGAATTACTTAGTTTTAATCGGCGTACTGCTAATAGTTGTCGGCTTTGCACTAAAGCTTGACGTTGTAGCAGTCGTTTTGATATCTGGCCTAGTAACTGGCTTGGTATCAGGTATGTCATTAGTAGAGGTCTTAGATCTTATAGGAAAGGGCTTTGTAACAAACAGATACATGTCACTTTTCTTCCTAAGTCTACCACTAATCGCTATCATGGAAAGGTACGGTCTTAAGGACAGAGCGGCTGAAGCCATCAAGAAGATCAAATCAGCAAGCGCAGGCGGCGTAGTTGGTTTATACATCTTAATTAGATGGGTGGCAGCTATATTCTCTTTAAGACTTGGTGGACACGTTCAATTCGTTAGACCACTTATATTACCTATGGCTGAAGGTGCTGCAGCAAAAACTGTTGACCTGTCAGAAAAGAAATTAGAAGAGCTTAAGGGACTTGCAGGTGCCGCAGAAAACTACGGAAACTTCTTCGGACAAAACATCTTCCCTGTAGCGAGCGGCGTTTTATTAATTCAAGGTACACTAGCAGGAGCTGGTTATGAAGTTACTAACGCTGAAATCGCTCAAAGCTCAATACTAGCCGGTGTTGCAATGGTGATTTTATCACTAGTACAATGCTACCTATTTGAAAAAAGTTTAAGAAAGGAGCTTAAGAATGTTTAAATTTATTTATGCTAATTCAGCTATGGTTGACGAAGTCATCTACATTCTATGTGGTATCGTCTGCATTATGACTGGAATTAGAGGCTTAAAGAATAAAAAAGCTCCTATCGGTACATTTCTTTTCTGGACACTTTTAGGTATACTTTTTGGAGCAGGTAAGTTTATTATCGACAGTTTTGAACATGGCGGAGCCATCATCGGCGGCTGCTTGATGCTACTAGGAGCACTAACACTTACAAATCAAGTACAAATAGGTGAGTTCGATTCTCAATCAGAAGAACAAAAAGTTGCTTACGGAAAAAAGGTTGGCAACAAGATATTCATACCAGCCCTTGCAATAGGTGTCATCGCCATGATCATGGCGCAATTCAAGAGTTTTAAAGTAGCTGTTGATGTAAAAGATGGCGCAGATGTCTTCTTCGGATTCTCATCGGCTCAAACACTTGGTATATCATCAGTACTTGCCATCATCATTGCGCTTATCATTACAAAGGCAAAATTTTCTGAAACAAAGGAAGATACAGCTAAGATGCTTATGCAAATAGGCAGTTCATCGCTACTTCCTCAACTACTTGGAGCACTAGGAACAGTATTCGCAGCGGCGGGTGTTGGCGAAATCATCGGTTCAGGCGTTTCAGCTGTAGTGCCACCTGAAGCAAAAGTATTAGGCGTAATCGCTTATTGCGTTGGTATGGTAGTCTTTACTATGATTATGGGTAATGCCTTCGCAGCATTTACAGTTATTACACTTGGCGTTGGCGTTCCATTTGTCATTGCCAATGGCGGTAACCCTGCCATCATAGGCGCACTTGGTATGACTTGCGGCTATTGCGGTACATTACTAACACCTATGGCAGCAAACTTCAATATAGTTCCAGGAGCTATACTTGAAACAAAAGATAAATACACTATAATCAAGGCACAAGCACCAGTTGCTATACCTTTAATAGTAGTACACATTATATTAATGTTATTGATTGGATTTAGATAAAAATAGAAGAAATTTTGGAAGGAGACGATATTTTGAAGATATTAGTAACAGGCTTTGACCCATTTGGCGGAGAAAAGATAAATCCAGCGATTGAATCAGTAAAAAAATTACCAGACACTATTGCAGGAGCTGAGATAATTAAGCTAGAGATACCTACTGTAATAGGTAAATCTGTTGACAAGATCAAAGCAAAGATTGAAGAAGTGCATCCAGATGTTGTTTTATCCATCGGTCAAGCGGGTGGCAGACCAGATATCACTGTTGAAAGAGTCGGCATCAACTGCGACGACTGCAGAATTAAGGACAACGAAGGCAATCAACCAATAGATGAAAAGGTAGCTGAAGATGGCCCTGCAGCATATTTCTCGACGCTTCCAATCAAGGCTATGGTGAAAAATATACAAGAAGGTGGCGTGCCAGCAAGCGTTTCAAACACAGCAGGAACCTTCATTTGCAATCACGTTCTTTATGGCGTAGCTCACATACAAGCTACTAAGCATCCTGAGATGAGAACTGGTTTTATACACATACCATTCTTGCCAGAACAAGTAGTTGACAAGAGGAACATGCCATCGATGGCGCTAGAGACTATTGTTAAGGGAATTACTTTGGCAATAGAAGCGATTGTAAATACAAAAGAAGATATTAGAATCACAGGCGGAGCCACTCATTAATTCTTAAAAAAATCGCGCCTGAAGCTTGTAACGAATGAAGACATATCCTCGATGTACTCACTTGTACTACTCCGGTATGTCTCATTCTAAACTTCGCTTCATCCATCGATTTTTTCTACAGAATAAACAGAATTAAAAATATTTATTAAAAAACCATATTACCCTCTGCAATATCACATTGTGGAGGGTATTTTTTTAATATGCTATTCATCAATTATTAAGTTTATAAAATAAAATTTTGACAAAGTGTCTTACTCGTGATATAATCATATTTACATTATTTATTATATAGCTATTTAGTATAACTATATAAGAAAGGGGATTAATATGAGAAAGAAATTAATTAACACAGCCGCTTATTATGCAATAGCAGGCCTTTTTGCAGGCGCTTTCTACAGAGAGTTCACTAAGTACATGGGCTATACTGGCGTAACATCACTTGGCAAAGCGCATCCACACCTATTAGTCCTAGGTATGTTTATGTTTTTAATAGTTACTGCACTTGCATCAGCAACAGAAATTACTAAGAGTGAGTACTTTGACCGCTTCTACTTTTATTACAACATAGGCGTGGGTTTATCAGCAACTATGATTTTCTGTAGAGGCTTGTATCAAGTTATTGGTCTTGACAATACTATACTAGACCTTGTTATATCATGGACAGCAGGCGCAGGTCACGTAACAGTAACTATCGGCCTAGCATTCTTGTTCTTGTCATTGAAACAAACAATTAAGGACTAAGATTATAGAATAAAAATATACTTATTTAAACCCTCATTTTTATTTTGAGCCTCATCACACGATGGGGCTTTCCTTTTGTTAAGTATCTGTTACAAAGATATATTTTTATGCTAATGGTGGTATAATTATATCAAAGGAAGTGATACTATGAAAAATAAACAATTTATGACAGCTATAATATGTATACTGCTTGTTGCATTATGTATTGTGTCTTTTGGATACATAAGAAAGTCAAGTCTACTTAGGGAAGAAATGATGCGTCGTACAGATCTTGAGGGAAGAATTAGACTATTAGAAACAAGATTGAGAGAAAAAGATAAAGAATTAGAAGAAGCAAAAAAAGAATTAGAAAGAAAAGACGAAGAAGAAAATAAAAAATATTCTGATTTATATAGAGTCATGGCAGACAAATGCGGCATAAGTATAACGGACGAGAGAAAGAAGGCCATGATTATCCCTTTGGGCAACGCTTATGATCAGGAGACGCTTAAAGGTGTTTTATCAAAGTTAAAACTATGGAGCTCAAAGTATTATGATGTCAAAGACCTAAACAAGCTTTTTGTGCTTAAAAAGGAAGAGGGGGCAGACAATACTTATCTCATGGCTCAAGAGTTTTACATCGTGATTCCAAAGTATAAAGCCGATGAAATTTCACTAAAAGAGCTTGAACTTTTTGAAAATGGCAATCTTTATCCCGTTCCTAATGACTTTATCGATGGCAAATCATATACTGGACCAGTTCTTATCTGTCAAAATATTTCAGATATTGCGCCAAATGGAGAGATTTGCATAGAAAGCGAAAGCGGCGAAACAAAATTTAGTCCATTTGTAAGTTTAAAAGATGGCTCACTAATGCTTCCAGATGAAATTTATAATGCTGCAGGCATACTTGATATGAAAGACTACGATAATAACGATTATGATGAAGACCTATTCAATGAGATTAGGAAGTATTTTTATTATTACGAATAAATAGTATTATCATTAAAACTATAGAGGCGGCTCGCGTGGGCTGCCTTTATTTTATCTTAAGAAATAATTAAAAAATTCTTGACATTTTCTTTTCATTATTGTATAATATCTCTTGTTGGGACCTTTAGCTCAGTTGGTTAGAGCGTCCGGCTCATAACCGGCAGGTCCGGGGTTCGAGTCCCTGAAGGTCCACCAATTTGCCCAGATAGCTCAGTCGGTAGAGCAGTAGACTGAAAATCTACGTGTGGCTGGTTCGATCCCGGCTCTGGGCACCACGCTTAAGTTTTTACTTAAGCTTATTTTTTTATCAGAACTATTCCATAAGCATAATTAAAAATTTTATGTTTATTTTAATTCTTCAGTGGGTATACTTATAACAGGTGATAATAAGTGTACAGAAAGGATGAATATTATGAATGACGTTCTTCTTATTAATAGGATAGATGTACAGAAAGAATACGATAAGAAAAAGAAGGTCTTTTTTATTGTCGATTACAAGAGTGAAGATTATTCAGAATACAATATAGTTAAGATATTATGCGGCTTAGAAGGCATTAGCTCTGAAGATATTGTCTTTAGGTACAACGGCTTTCAAATACAAACTGAAATAAGGAACATCCCAGCCATATTAAGGGCGCTTATCGATGAGAAAGTACCTGTATATAGCGTGTTTGAGATGTATACACCGGTAGTTTAGTATGGCAAGAAAAACTCAAAAGCAGAGAAGACTGCGTTTTTACAGAATTTTAGTACTTTTGCTTATAGCCCTAATCGCTGTATACTTTTTCTTCTTCAGAAAGAAATTCATAGGCGTAAGCAAAGAAGAAAGAGTTGACAATATCAAGGCGTCTATCGAAGACTTAGGCGAGCTTGTAACGGTCGAGTACAATTACACCGACGTTTTAACGTATAAGGACAGCTTAACTCTTATGGATATGAAGATACCATTCACTGACAAGAGCTACATCATAAAGTATAAAGGCTACATCAAGGCAGGCGTTGACCTAGCAAAGGCGGTTGTTAAGGACGTAGGCGAAACGAGTGTTGAGCTTGACGTGCCGATGGCAGCCATCACAGACAGCGTTCTTGATGAAAAGTCCATGACCATACTTGATCAAAAGAACAATATATTTAATCCTTTAGACTTGGGTGATTACCAAGAGACACTTAAAAAAGAATTGAATGCTCGAGAGCTAAAGGCTAAGAAAGACGGCATACTCGAGAGAGCTCAGGCAAATGCTGACAAGCTCTTAAGAAAGCTGCTTGAAGGCCTTGGCTTTACAGATATAAAAATTAATTACATTTAGGAGGTAATTTGATATGAAAATTAGTAAGAATGTTGTAGATGCTTTAGTTGAACAATACAACTTTGAATTGGAAAGTGGCTATATTTATCTAGCTATGGTACATGACTTAAAGGACAAGGCTTGGGACGGTTTCGCTCACTTCATGGACAAACAAGCTCACGAAGAGTATGAACACGCTACTAAATTCAAAGGCTTCATCGAAGAAATAGGTGAAAGAGTTGAACTGAAAGCAATTCCTGAACCAAAGAAAGAATACAAATCAGTTCTTGAAATATTCGAAACAGCTTATGATCACGAAAAAGAAGTTACTAAGAGAATCGAAAATATCTATGAACTAGCACTTAAAGAAAAGAACTACGTTGTAGTAGAATTCTTAAATTGGTTCTTAAAAGAACAAGTTGAAGAAGAAGACAATATGAGAACTATTGTTGAAGTATTAGAAAACTTAAAAGACGGCTACACAGGTCTATATCTATATGATAAGGAACTAGGTAGAAGAGAATAATCTTAAGATATTTATAAGGGGTGCTTAAGTGCACCCTTTAAATATATATAGCAATGCTATAAAATATTTTTTTGGGAGGAAAATTATGAGAGCAATGACACAAACAAACCTTCAATCAGCATTTGGAGGAGAATCACAAGCGCACATGCGTTATCTATACTGGGGCAATGTAGCAGAAAAAGAAGGCTTCAAGAACGTAGCAAGACTATTCGCAGCAACAGCTGAAGCTGAAAGAGTTCACGCTCACTTACACTTTAAAGCTATGAAAGACATAGCAGGTGACTTCTCAGTTACATCTGGAGCAGGATTTGGAGATCAAGGAACATCTAAAAACCTTGAAGCAGCAGCAGGTGGAGAACACTTTGAATCTACTGAAATGTATCCAAGCTACATATTAGTTGCCGAAGAACAAGGCGAAAAAGCAGCTGTATCAGCAATGAAATTTGCTATCGAAGCAGAAAAAGTTCACGAAAAACTATTCTTAAAAGCTAAAGAAGCAGTTGACGCAGGCAAAGACTTAGACGCTGACAAGATTTATCTATGCCCATTCTGTGGATTCATTTCACTTACAGGCGAAGAAGATAAGTGCCCTATCTGTGGTGCAGACAAATCAAAATTCGTTGAATATTAATACACGAAATTAATCAAATTATCTAAAAGATTCCTATACCATAAGCGTATAGGAATTTTTTTGCGAAAATAGTAGAAATATTTGCTCATATGTGATAAAATAGTACTGATTAATATAGAAAGAGGTATTGCATTGGCAAAATTACTTATACAAGAATCGTCTCCCTTACTAGGCACAGTGAGAGTCAGCGGCGCAAAGAACGCTGCACTACCGATACTTGCTGCGACTATACTTGGCACTGAAGACATCATCTTAGAGGATCTACCTAAGCTGAAAGACGTCGAAGTCATGTGCGAAGTACTTGAGTCACTTGGGGCAACGGTTGAGAAATTAGATGAACATAGAGTAAAAATTAATTCAAATACTATAAATAAATACGAAGTCGACTACCAATTGATGCATAAGATGAGAGCATCCTTCATAGTTATGGGAGCGCTCATAGGCAGGATGGGTAAGGCGAGGTCCTCAATGCCGGGCGGCTGCGCTATAGGCGCGAGACCAGTTGACCTGCACCTAAAAGGCTTTAGATCACTTGGCGTCAACGTCGATGTTGAAGAGGCAGACGAGTACACAGATATCTTCGCTCATGCGGATAATCTAGCTGGCAACAAGATCTATCTTGACTTCCCGTCAGTTGGCGCAACACAAAACATCATTTTGGCGGCAGTCCTTGCTCAAGGCGAGACAGTCATCGATAACGCGGCTATGGAGCCAGAAATCGTTGATATGGTAAACTTCCTTAACAAGATGGGCGCAAAGATCTATGGCGCAGGCACATCGACTATACGTATAAGAGGCGTAGAAAAACTTCTTGGCGCGACACATCAAATCATGCCAGATAGGATAGAGGCAGGCACGTTTATGGTGGCTGCAGCGGCAACACATGGCGACATCATATTAAATAACGTCATCGTTAATCATATGAGACCCATTATAGCAAAGCTGCGTGAAACAGGCTGCGAAATATATGAAGAAGCCGATTCATTAAGAATTATAGCTACTAAAAAGCTTAAGCCAATCAAGGTAAAAACACTACCATATCCAGGTTTTCCAACAGATATGCAAGCCCAATTCATGGCGCTTGAAACCATCATCGAAGGAAAGTCCGAGGTAATAGAAACCGTTTTTGAGAATAGATTTATGCACGTAGACGAGCTAAGAAAGCTAGGCGCAGACATTGACGTAGAGGACAGAACCGCTACAGTTAGAGGCGTAGCAAGGCTTCACGGCGCAGAAGTAAGGGCGACAGACCTTAGAGCTGGAGCCGCACTTGTCATAGCTGCCCTATGTGCAGAGGGAGAGACAAAGCTTTCAGACATATATCATATCGACAGAGGATATGAAGATTTTGAAGAGAAATTTAGATCCTTAGGCGCAAAAGTCTATAGAGTAGAGGAATAAGGGGGATAGGCATGGGATTAAGATCTGATGTAGGCATAGACTTAGGTACAGCGAGTGTACTTGTTTATGTAAAAGGTAAAGGCATAGTACTTAAAGAACCGTCTGTCGTAGCGATAGACCAATATACAAATAAATTCTTAGCAGTTGGCGAAGAAGCAAGAAAGATGCTTGGTAGAACACCAGGCAACATCGTTGCAATCAGACCGCTTAGAGAAGGAGTTATCTCAGACTACAGCGTTACACAAAGAATGCTTAAGTATTTTATACAAAAGGCACTTGGCAGAATGCTATTTAAGCCAAGACTTGTAGTTTGCGTTCCAAGCGGCTGTACAGAAGTTGAGAAGAGAGCGGTTATTGAAGCTGCAAATGAAGCAGGCGCAATCAAAACTTATCTTATCGAAGAACCAATTGCGGCAGCTATCGGCGCTGGACTTGATATCACTCAACCCAATGGTAATATGATTATCGATATAGGTGGCGGCACAACAGACATCGCCGTTATTTCACTTGGCGGCATCGTTGTAAGTAAGTCCATCAAAGTAGCGGGCGACGACTGCGACGAAGCAATCACTAAGTATATAAGAAAGAAATTCAAGATGATGATAGGCGAAAGATCAGCCGAAGAGCTTAAAGTAACTATAGGCTGCGCTTATCCACTTGAAGAAGAACAATACATGGAAGTAAAGGGCAGAAACCTAATGAGCGGCCTACCTATGAACGTAGTAGTATCATCCTCAGACATGCTCGAAGCACTTAAAGAGCCAGTTCAAGAGATTATCGAAGCAGTTCACACAGTTCTTGAAAGAACACCACCAGAACTAGCAGCCGACATCTCCGGCAGTGGCATCATACTTACAGGCGGCGGCGCTTGCTTAAAGGGTCTTGACACACTTGTTACAGAGCAAACAGGCATACCATGCAAAGTCGCTGAAGACCCTGTTGAATGCGTAGCCATCGGTACAGGCAAGTCACTTGATTGGGTAGAAATACTTGAAAAGTCAAACAACAAGAGCGGAGCAAGCGTTAGATTTAGATAATTTTATCTATAATTATGGCGTAAACTATTGATAATATTTATAGAAGAGCGGATAATGATATATCTGCTCTTTTTTTGGGTAAATAGGACTTAGACCATAATTATAAAAATATTAAGGAGGAAAAAATTATGAGCGAATATTTTGAAAGAAAAGATTTACAAGAGTTTGGTAGAGGTGCTTTAGGCGAACTAAACAAGGAGCTATGGGATAATTTCATGGCTTATTACGGAAGCGTTTATCAAGATGGCAAGCTAAGCGGCAGAGAAAAATCACTTATCGCACTAGCAGTTGCACACGCAATTCACTGTCCATACTGCATCGAGGCCTACACAACAGCTTGCTTAGATCAAGGCTACACAAAAGAAGAGATGATGGAAGCAGTTCACGTAGCTAGCTCAATCACAGGCGGCGCAGTCCTTGCTTATTCAACACAAATGAAGAAGCTTGCAGACGATATGGAGATGTAATTGTCTTATCTAAAGAGCTTACAAGAGGCAGTTCAGCCCTTTGCTAAGACCGTTGGCCGCGATATACTTACGAAGAAGCCAAAAACACTTCAGTTAAATATAACGAGGAAGTGTAATTTGGCGTGCAAACATTGTCACGTAGCTTGCTCACCCGCAAGAAGCGAGGATATGGATATGCGTACGGCCGAAAGAGCTATGCAGATACTTAAAGAGTGGGACTTCACTACGCTTGATATAACAGGCGGAGCACCCGAGATGAGCTCAGTCTATAGGTACCTTATAGATACAGCCGCGTCCATGGATAAGAAAATCATGACCAGATCCAACCTTACCATCTTTAATGAAGATGGCTATAGAGACCTGCCCGAGTTTTTGAAAGAAAGAAAAGTCGAGATCGTCGCTTCACTGCCATTCTACGAAGAAGTCAAAACAGATAAAGTCAGAGGCATAGGTGTCTTTCATGATTCCATCGAAGTACTTCAAAGGCTCTGTGCACTTGGCTACGGGCGAGATGAGGCACTTCAGCTGAACCTTGTCTACAACCCGAGCGGCGCCATGATACCATCGAGTCAAGACCAGCTCGAGGCCATATATAGGACCAAGCTTAAGGACGAGTACGACATAGACTTTAATAATCTATTCAGCATGACCAACTCACCCATAGGCCGCTTCGGCGAGTGGCTCGATAGATCAGGCAATATGCAAAGGTACCTTACAAGGCTTTGCGATGCCTTCAATCCAGCGACCGTCGATGAACTTATGTGCCTTGACACACTATCCGTTGATTACGACGGCAGCCTTCACGACTGCGACTTCAATCTCGCACTCGGTATGGGCATCTCTGGTCCTCACAAAACCATCTTCGATATAGAAAAAGAAGATTTAATCGGACGAAAAATCAGAACTATGAACCATTGCTACACATGTACAGCCGGCAGCGGCTCCTCATGAGGCGGAGCATTGGAGTAGTTACTCGCATAAGGCTTCCTGTCATTTGACGGGAAGTATTTTTTTGCCGCTTAAACTATAATAATATTTATGCCAATAGCAAAATTTATATTGCTTTTTATAAAAATATATTGTATAATAAGTTTAGTTAGCAATGACTAACTAATAAAGGAGGTTTTATAGATGAAAGCAAGCGTTATATACTGGTCAGGCACAGGAAACACAGAGGCCATGGCGAATGAAATCGCTTCAAAGCTAAAAGAGCTTGGAGCAGATACAAAGCTTATATCAGTAGAAAATGCAAGCACAGATGATGCCAAAGAAGCAGACGTTCTAGCACTTGGTTGCCCAGCCATGGGCGCAGAAGAGCTTGAAGAGGACTACTTCAGACCTTACTTCGACAGCATCAAAGATATTATCAAAGACAAGAAGCTTGCCATCTTCGGTTCATACGAGTGGAACAGCGGAGAGTGGATGGACCTTTGGAAAAACGAATGCGCTGAAAACGGCATAGAAGTCGTAGATGCACTTATCGCATACGACCATCCAGATGCAGAAGCACTAGAAAAGTGCAGAGAGCTAGCAGAAAAACTAATGAAGTAATTAATCAAGGAGCGTTGAGCCCCCTTGGCGCCCCTTGTACATATATAAAAAAACTGCCCATCAAGGCAGTTTCTTGTATTTATGCTCTTAAAACCATTATCCAAGTAATATATCAAGTATCATCATAACAACAAAACCAAAGATGATACCGTAAGTCGCTTCACGCTCGTAACCCTTCGAGTGCGTTTCAGGAATGATCTCGTCACAGATAACAAAAAGCATCGCACCCGCAGCCGTAGCAAGCACCACAGGAAGTGCAGGCTTAAATACATTGACAAGACTGTAACCAAGGAGCGCACCCACCGGCTCAACTAGTCCAGTCAGAGCAGCCACCATGAAGGCGTACTTCGTAGTGTAATTCTCACGCACAAGACTCAAGGCAACGGCTAGACCCTCAGGCATATTTTGAATACCGATACCAAGAGCAAGCGCAAGACCATCGTTAATATTTTCAGTACCAAAACCAACACCAGTCGCCATACCCTCAGGAAAATTGTGAATGGTGATCGCGATGATAAATAACCAGATTTGACTTAAAGAAGACGATGCGCCCTCACGCCTCTTGTCAATAAGGTGCTCGTGCGGCGAGAACTTATCAATCATGTCAATGACAAAGGCGCCAAAGATGATACCTAAAGAAGCGATCATAACCGCCTTGAAGTCCCCACCACCATATTCAATCGATGGCATAACCAAAGAGAAACAAGTCGCCGACAGCATTATACCCGCAGCAAAGCCAAGCATAACGTCAAGAAGCTTTTGTGAAACATTCTTCGTGAAAAAGACAGGCACCGCGCCCAAAGCAGTCATTAGTCCCGGAAAGACAAGACCAAAGGCAACAATCGCCTCCCTTGTAAAATATTTATCCATAATAAATCTCCTTTAAATAATACTAAAAAGATTATATTATAAGGTGAAATAAAAGTCAAGAAAAAGGGTAAAATACATAAAGGAGTTGATAAAATGTACTATATAGATACACTTAAGAAAGAGCATGAGTATATAATTAAGCTCACAGACCACATACTAGAAGTCTCTAAAGATATAATGCATGGCCATGTCAATGGAAGTGCCATAAGGACCATAACAGACGTGATTAAAAATTATGCCGACGGCTACCACCACAAAAAAGAAGAGGACCTAGTCTTTAAAGCCATGTTAGACCACCTTGGTGAGCTCGCAGAAAAACTCGTTACAAACGGCATGCTAGTTGAGCACGACCTAGCTCGTTACGAACGAATGATGATAGAAGAAAGCCTTAAACACTATGAAGAAAATCAAACAGACGAGGCGCGCCTTGAACTCATCGGCCACCTAATGAGCTATCGCTCGCTGTTAATCCGCCACGCAGACAAAGAGAATAAAGTCGTCTATCCATTCGCCATGAAAAATTTGCCAGAAGAGATACAAAAGAAATTAGACGAAGAGACAAAAGCCTTTGAAGAAGAAAATAAAGAGCAAAGAGACAGATACCTAGACATTATAAATAAATTCTAATTATGACGAAATTGTAAGAAATTTTAACAAAGTAAATCACAAACGCTACTTAATGAGTACATAGCTCTAAAGTAGCGTTTTCTTTTTGATGATATCACCATAAAGCGACTTGCATTATTTATATATAAGTGGTATAATACTCTTATTATAATAGAGATATTATAATAAAATTTAAAAAAGAAAGGAGGGGAGAAAAATGAACAGAAAATTAAGAGTAATAATACTCACAATGGTTCTAACTGTTCTTATGTTTGGAGGCACACGTTTGATGGCACAAGACAACTTAGACGTGAACACTACAGAAGCTTCTCAAACAGAAACTCCCAAAGATGAAGGAAATTTAGAACCAAAGGCTAACGGTGATGAGGAGGCGCCTTTAGTTGACACTACAGATGAAAACACAGAAAGTGATGCTATAGATGCTAAAGACAGCGAAAAATCCGACATGGGGGGGGTAACAAATCCCAATAATGAAGGAGAAACTCCAGATACAAATCAAAATGATAAGGCTGGAGACGAAAACGCTGATAAAGCAAAAGACGCAGCTAAAGGTGATGCCAATGGTGAAAAAGCTGACTCTCCAAAAGAAAATGCTGAGGCAAAGGCAGGAGAAGCTAAAGATGCTGATGCACAAAAATCACTAGAAGAAAATAAGGAAAGCGCAAAAGGTAATGGCGCTGAAGATGGAGCAGCACCAGCAAAAGCACCAGAAGCACCAGAAGCACCAGGTGAAGGCAAACCAAAAGAAGATGTAGATGATGGCGAACCAACTAAGCCTGTTAACAAAAAAGATCAAATTGACAAGAGTGAAGATGAAAAATTAAAAGCGCAAGAAGAAAAAATCAAAGCTGAAAAGAATCCTGAAGCTAAGAAGAAATTACAAGCTGAATACAATAAAATGTATTTTGACGCTTTAAAAGAATCAGGAAAAGAAAAGCTTGACGATGCGATCTTGGACCGTTTTACTGATAAGTACAGAACAAAAGAGTATTATGCGCTAAAAGATGAGTATCAAAAATTACAAGCAAAAGCAAAAGAAGGTAAGTTAACACAAAAAGAACTTGATGCTTTTAATGAAAAACTTGGTACTTTTGATCCGCCTCGTATATTAGATGCAGACGAAAAAGGCGCTCAAGATAAGCTTGCAGAATCTGTTGATGTGCCAGGCTTAAAAGATGGAGCAAGTACAGATCCTAAAGCACAAGACAAATTAAATGCATACAATGCTGCGAAGGACGCTTTAAAAGCTGCACTTGATCCAGAAAATGCTAGAACAACAACAGCAGAAGAATTAAAGAATCTATTAGATGCCTTTGAAAAAGCTGAAAAAGATTTAAAAGATGGTATAAAAGCTGGAACAATTACACCAAAGTATACAGATGGAGATCCAACAGTAAAAGTCTTTCCTTTGGATAGCTCTGGTAAAGTTGGAAAAGAGCTTAACAGAGAAGACGATACCTATTACATTCCAGACAATACAGACATCAATTTATTAGTTCATGTAAGTAAAGACGAAGAGCCAAAAGATTTCACTTTTACAATCAAAGCTATAGAGAAAGGAGCAGAGATTAAAGGCGAAGAAGCTAAAAATCTTGCTTTCTTAAACGGCAATCCAGTTGAGCTTAAGAAAAACGATGACGGATCTTATTCATTTACAGTAAGCTCCGCGAATATGAACTTCGGTATCGCTCAGTTAAGATTTAACGTTCCAGGCTTTAAGGCAGCTTTCCATAAGGGCTTTGACCTTGAAATGGATTTAGGTGACGATAATAAAGTTACTAAGCAATTTAGAATCACTAAAAAAGGTTATGAAGACGATGCTAAAATCGATGGAAAAGGATCTGATACTGATGAAAATCCAAAAGATATTCCAGAAATTGATGCAGGTAAGACTGAAAATGCTATAGTTGATAAAGATACTGATAAAGTATTTGACTTCTTCACTTATTTAAAGAAATCAAATACCTACATTGATCAAGTAACATTCAACTCAGGTAATGGAGAGTCGCTTCCACTAAATTCAGTTGATATAACAATCACAGTTCCTAAGTCTGGCGAAAGTAATTTTGCTGAAATGATTCACAAATCAGGACTTGAATATTACAGCTTAGGAGATGGTAAGTATCAATTAAAGCTAAAAACAAAAGTATTTAATGGTAATCTTACTAAAACTAAAGATGGAAAATTAATGTACAATGGTCAAGAACTTACAGCTACAAATCTAAAAGACGTTGTTTTAGAAAATGCTGGTAAAAAAGTTTATGTTGATAGTGAGGGTAATGCACATAACATCATCACAAGCGAAGTTCTTAAA
>NZ_CAKPYL010000018.1 GCF_934202865.1 uncultured Fenollaria sp.
TAAGATTTTTAGCTACTTCCCTTTGCTCTTTAAGTGGATGAAGCTCTGCGTTTTCGTCTAGAACGCCATTTAAGTATCTAACGCCATGTTTAACGGCTACTTTAAAATCTTCAAAATCGAAGTAAGCGTCTTCTTTGAACGGATACTTAACGAAGTTTGAGATATTGATTGAAGATAGATTACAGCTGCCAAAGGCTGGTAGTGGCTCTTCTGCGCATGGATTTACGCCTGCGAACTCAAAATCGTCGAACTCGCTCATTAGGTGCCACGAATCTATTCTGTCCTTGAATAAAATGCCTGGTTCGGCGTCATTCCAGTTATTGTAGGCTAGCTTTTCAAATAATTCTTTGGCTCTAACTTTTTTGTGTATCTCTTGACCATTGGCTTCAACAGTGAAGTGTAGGTCGTATTCTGTATCGTTTTTAACTGCTTTCATGAACTCGTCATCAACATTAACAGAGATGTTTGCGTAAGTCACCTTGTCAAGGTCATTCTTCACGTTGATGAATTCTTCTATATCCGGGTGAGATGAGTCCATGTTTAGCATAAGTGCGCCACGTCTGCCGCGCATGCCTATAAGTCCAGTAACTAAGCTGAATAGGTCCATAAATGAAACTGATCCAGTTGTAGTAAGCGCTGCGTTATTGACTCTTGCTCCCTTTGGACGAAGTTTGGAGATGTTTACGCCACAGCCACCGCCATAACTATAGGTTCTAGCAAGGTACTTTGCTGTGTCAAAGATAGATTCGATGCTGTCTTCGACCTTCGGCATTACATAGCAGTTCGATAGAGTAATCTTTCTGCCAAGCTTGTCAAGGCCGCGTCCTGCAAGTATCCTGCCCGCTGGCATAAACTTTTTATCGCTAATAGCCTTTTTTATATATTCATTGCCGCCACTAACTCTAGTAAGGAATTCATTGAAAGTTTCGCCATCGTAGCGATATTTCTTGTCGTAGATGTCCCTTTGAAGAGCTGTCATGTCCCAGCCCTTTTCTCTAAGCTTAGTTCTTTCTTGTCTGTAAAGAATGTATTTCTTCGCAACTTCAGGTCTGTACTTCATTAGAGCAAGTTCAACCAAGTCTTGAATGTCCTCTATGTTTACAAGATCCTTGCCCTTAACCTCTTCAAACACTTCACTCGCGATCTTTTGAGAAACTTCTTCGTCAACGCCCTTTTCAGTTTCCTTCATCGCCTTTTCAATGGCAATTTTGATCTTGTCTTGCTCAAAATCGACCACATTGCCATTACGCTTTTCTACCTTTAACATAAGTCCTCCTATCTATATATTGTTTAAAAATTATAACTACATACTAATTATAGTATAAGCAGCATGATTTTTCAAGATAATAATTATGAAATTATCTTCATAAATTTATAGATAGATCAGCTTTATGCTAATGGCCTTGCTTGTAGAAAATTGAGTAAAATAAAAATACTACTAAAGAATGATTTTTTGATTTTTCGCGAAAATGGATTTGCTACTTCCCAAAGTCAAAAAATTTTAGAGTTTGGGAAATAGGATTGGGGAAGGCATTGTAATTACTTGATTGTAAAAAAATAGAAAAGTGTTTTTCTTCGCTTCACATCGGAAAGATAGTTCCACGCAGCTTAGTTCAACAAATTGACAATTGCTAAGCTTGTCCGACTAAAAATCCATATTCGTTCGCTGCGCTCAACTAGATGGATTTTTGGCCGTCGTCCTACGCAAAGCAATTGAAGCAATTTGTCTCAATGCGCTGCTTTTGGAACATATCTTTTCTCGCTAAATGCAATTTTCTCTAAATGCTTCGCTCATATTAATCACTTTTCTTATTGCAGCAAAAAAATATATCCCGTGTAAGTAAAAATATAGTCGCAAGCGGAAAATTTTATACTTAGATCTATTTATTAAAATTTTCAGAGCAAATGTGATGATTGCGCGATGTGGACTGACGAGGCAAGCGGAATGTATAGATCATACCTGAGCATTGCCGAGGAGGGAACAAGCGCAAGGGCGCATTTGAATGAAAATTTAGCAAAAAAAGTAGTCCATATATCATATAAGGACTACTTCGCATATAATACTAATTATTTATCAATATCGGTAACACTATCGACAACACCATCACAACACAAAGTATCATTGCGAATGTTCTTGCGAGTGACTTACTCTTTCTCCATTTGCGTTTCAATTTACTCATACTCTCCTCTTTCTCTGTTTATTCTAGTCTTTCTTTTATCACAGAGAATATTATACTATGTTTTTGAAAAATGTCAAGGCTTTTTACAAAATATTTTCGTAAAGCTAATAACTTTTACAAATAAACAAGTTTTATTAACTTCATGTAATTATAGTCGACGATAACATTATAGTAGCCAGCTAGGTACTCGTTTGTCGCGTCATCACCTGTATCTGCGAGTAAATTGCCACCGGCGATGTTATTGATCTTAGATTGTGTTGCGATGACGATAATATTTTCCTTGCCAACTTCTCTAATGACTCTCGAGGAAAATTGTTGATTGCCACGGCCAAATATATATCCTTGTCCGCCTATAATTGTAACGATAATCTTTCTCTTCGGATACTTCATAAGCGCTTCGTAGATGTCTTTTTCGCTCGCATCTTTTTTGATGAGCTCCTTGTTATATACAAGGTCGACGCCTAAAAGTGAATTTTCAAGGCCCAATAGATTCATAACTGGGCGAATGCTTGAGCCACTTCCGACTATATATAGTGTGTCGTCCTTCATCTCATCAACGACATATTGAGCGATAGACTCAAGATCTGCGTTCTCTGAAGCACTTTGCGGGCTCTTTCCGACTTGCATCATTCTTCCCTTGTTAACTACATTTAGCGCACCATAGAGCTTCACGTTCAAAACTTCGTTTCTGAACGCTTCCTCATCTATATCCATGACTTCTGATTCGATTATCTCGTAGGATTCATCTAGTAAAAAGGCTATGATGACTTCTGAAGCTGACTTTGGTGAAACGCCAAAGACTGAGCTATGCATCTTAGTACCTGCTGGTATGCCGATCACAGGTTTTGTAAGGCCCACAGCATCGTAAACATCACGAGCTGTGCCGTCTCCCCCTGCAAATACAATCAGGTCGACGTCCTTCTTAAGTATCTCTTTCAAAGCCTTTTTCGTATCTTCCGCCGTAGTACTGGCCTCTGTCTCATAAACGACCTCATAATTTAGTCCAAGCTTTTTCATCTCGTCCTCGCCGAGCCTGTGATTGCCCGTATAAACCTTGAACTCGTCCTTTATATCAAGTAAATGGCTGAATGCCTCTTCGCACCTCAAGTGCGCCTTTTCACTTGCGCCACGCTTTATTGCTTCTTCGTATATAGCCTCGCCGTCCGAGCCTTTTAAGGCAACCGAACCGCCGACGCCAGCCTTTGGATTAACAATTAAACCTATTGTCTTCACTGTAAACCACCTTTCCGTCCTTTATTGTATACTTCACCTTTCCCCTTAATTTTTCACCTATGAATGGCGAATTTTGAGACTTAGATGAAGATTTTTCATATATATACTCTTCGTTAATGTCAAAAATAACTAAATCAGCCCTCGAGCCGACCTTTATGCTGCCCTCTTCAAGTCCATAAAGCCTTGCGGGATTGACAGTCAGCATCTTTATAATTTTTACTAGATCAATGCCATGCTTATGGTGAAGCTCATCTATTGCAAGTGGCAGAGCTGTTTCAAGACCTATGATGCCGCTCGGAGCGCTGAAGAAATCCTTAGCCTTTTCCTCAGCTGCATGAGGCGCATGATCAGTCGCAATTATGTCAATGGTACCGTCCTTGATAGCGCGGGTAATCGCCTCTCTATCAGCAGCCGTCCTTAGTGGCGGATTCATTTTTGCCAAAGTGCCGTGCTTTTCAACAGCCTCCTCTGTTAATGTAAAGTGATGAGGTGTGACCTCTGCAAATATTTTATCTGTGTATTTTTTATAATTTCTAATAATTTCAAGTGCATCCGCAGATGAAATGTGTTGGAAGTTTAATTTTGAGTCCGCTTTTACTGCTAGATACGCATCTCGCGCCACCATAACCGCCTCGGTAATGGCTGGCGCTGTTTCATTTTTGCCTGCCTTTTTAATGAAGAAGGGGTCTTCCTCATGTAAACTGATTGGCGCGTCATATTTTTTTGCTTCGATTAGAGCGTCGTATAATAATTTCGCCTTCATTATAGGCTTACCATCATCAGTAAATCCGATTGCGCCTGCCTTGTGAAGCGCATCCATATCAACAAGCTCTTCACCCAGCATGCCCTTAGTCACGGTCGCGTTTTGATAAATCTTTACGCCTAAGTCCTTTGATCTAGCTAATATATCTTCAAGCGTTTTAGTATTGTCAACGACTGGCTTTGTGTTTGCCATAAGAAGTACTGAAGTGTAGCCGCCCCTCTTAGCCGCAGCCGCTCCCGTAGTCAAATCTTCCTTATATGTTTGGCCTGGGTCCCTAAAATGCACGTGCGTATCTATTAGCCCGTGTGATATATATAGTCCTTCGCCATCAATCACGCAAGGATCACTATTTTCGACGCTCTCTTCAATCGCAGTGACTATGCCATTCTCAATGAGCATATCGACTCGTCTTATGCCATCATCAATTGTATCGATAAAATTAATATTTTTAATTAACATAAAAAACCTCCATCAGCATTTTAATATTTATACCCAAAAGGGATGAATTTTGCGCGCCTTTATGTTATAATATAAAAAAAGGAGGAATTACAATGGCAGAAAAAATTTCATGGCTAAGCCTTTCAAACGATGTGCTTGAGGACGTTACAAGCTATAACGAAGAGTACAAAGACTTTTTGACTAAGGCAAAAACTGAAAGACTAGCAGTTAAAGAAATCATACGCATAGCTGAAGCTAACGGCTTTAAGAACTTAGATGAAGCTATCAAAAACGGAACTAAAGTTAAGAAGGGCGACAAGCTTTACTTAAATAACAAGGAAAAATCCGTTTTATTATTCGTTATGGGTGAAAAGAAACTTGAAGAAGGCCTAAGAATAGTTGGCGCTCACATCGACAGCCCAAGACTTGATCTTAAGCCAAATCCACTATACGAAGCAAGCGAACTAGGCTTTTTAAAGACTCACTACTACGGCGGAGTTAAAAAGTACCAATGGACTACTATACCACTAGCTTTACACGGCGTTGTTTATACAAAGGACCTAAAGAGAGTTGACATCTCAATCGGTGAAGACGATGACGATCCAGTATTTACTATCACAGACCTATTGATCCACTTGTCACGTGAACAAATGCAAAAGAAGCTTGCTGAAGGCATACTTGGCGAACAATTAAACGTGCTTATGGGCTCAATACCATTGGCAGATGACGACGATAACGATAAGAAAGACAAGTCAAATCGCGTTAAGGCTAATGTTATGAGAATCATTAGCGATAAATATGGCATTGAAGAAGACGATTTCAAAGTTGCCGAAATCGAAGTAGTTCCAGCAGGCAAGGCTCGTGACCTAGGCATAGACAGATCCATGATCTTCAGCTATGGCCAAGATGACAGAGTTTGCGCATTCGCAGGACTTAAGGCAATACTTGACATGAAGCAAGGCGAGCACACAGCTCTAGCTATGTTCATGGATAAGGAAGAAGTTGGCTCACAAGGCAACACTGGTATGGCAAGCTACGTGCTTGAAAACGCTCTACATGAGTTAGCAGCACTAGAAGGCGAGTACTCAGCTCTTACAGTTAGAAGATGCCTAAAGAACTCTTGGGTACTTTCAGCAGACGTAACAGCAGCTTATGACCCTAACTTTGACTCAGTTTATGAAAAGAACAACACAGCTGTATTAGGCGGCGGAATCGCAGTAGCTAAGTACACTGGAGCAGGCGGAAAAGGCGGCTGCAACGATGCAAACGCAGAATTCTTAAGAGATGTAAGAGATATCTTCGACAAAGCAGGCGTTGCTTGGCAAACAGGCGAACTTGGCAGAGTTGACGCAGGTGGCGGCGGAACTATCGCATACCTACTAAGCAAGTACGGCGCAGAAGTAGTTGACTGCGGTACAGCAGTTTTAAACATGCACGCACCAAACGAAGTTACTTCAAAGTTCGACACATACATGTCATACAAAGCTTACAAAGCATTCTTTGAATAAAATACATGAGGCACCTTAATTGGTGCTTCTTTTACATATGAGGAAAATTATGAAAGATTATAAGATTATAGACGAAAAATATTTGATAAGTACTTATCTAAATGATTTAGGCTTGACAAACGTAATGAGCCTTAAACCCATCAACATAAAAGGAGACGAAAATTATTTTATTAACGAGCTTCCAAAAGTGCTTGAGCATATCGGCCTTGATTATGGCAGTATAAACGTGACACGCCAAGTTCACTCGAATAATATCACCTATGTTAATGGCAATGGCGGGGTGCATTTTTACGACGAGACAGATGGACTTATAGGGGGCCATGGCGATGTGCTCGTGATTAAGAGCGCAGACTGCCTACCCGTAATAATTTACGATAGCGTCAGGGAGTGCATCGCAGCCGTTCACTCAGGCTGGAAAGGCACAGCAAACTCCATAGTGAAAGAAGCAATTACGAAGATGGTGGGGCTTGGATCAAGAGCAGCAGATTTAAAAGTTTATGTCGGACCACATATACAAAAGGCCTCATTTGAAGTAAAAAGCGATGTAAAAGAGATTTTCGAGAAGAATTTTTCTTATGAAGGCATTATTGAAAAGAAAGATGAAACACATTATTTGATAGATTTAGGAAGAGTTGTTAAGTGCGATGCAATAAGTATGGGAGTTAAAGAAGAAAATATATACATCTCAAACGTCGATACAGTCACAGACCAGCGCTTCCACTCTTATAGACGCGACAAAAAAGATTATGGATTGATGTATACAATGGTTTGTATATAAAAAATTTGATATTTAAAATTTGATATAATGCCCGCGAATATGATACAATATTCGCGACAAAATCGTGCAAAAAAGCAATGCTAGCTAAATTAAATTAGCTAGCATTTTTATTTATTCTATCATATTATAAACGTCTATATCAAGCCATTTCGCAAATCCATCCAAGTAAATGGCGCATTTTTATCCTTGTAAATGGCGCGTTTTTATCCTTGTAAATGGCGCATTTTTATCCAAGTGTTTGGCGCTTTTTTATCCAAGTATTTGGCATGATTTCATTCCAGTATTTGGCATGATTTCATTCCAGTATTTGGCGCATAAAAAAAGAGCAGCTCACACTGCTCTTTACAAATACATCTATTCATTTGTTATGTTCTTAATCCACTTCTTCGAAATTACTCTCGGTAATCCTATGGCTGCCTTGGCAAATTCTTCGCCGCACGCCATCAAGTACACGTAGTGAAGCGGTAATTTTAGTACTACTGCGCCAAGGAAGGCTAGTGGCACACCTATAAGCCAAACGCAGCTCATCTCAAGCGCCATGGAGTATCTTGTGTCTCCACCGCCTCTAAATATGCCGACTATAAGGGTCGAGTTATGTGTCTTAACGAAGAGCGCAATACCCATGGTGATGAATAAATCTGCGGCTATGGCTTTTGATTCTGGCGTAATTTTCGGGAAGATAACGAAGAATGACTCTCTAAATATGATCATCAAAGCACCAAGTACAAGTCCTGTCAAGGCCGAGAGCTCTAGTAGCCACGTTCCGTATCTATACGCCTGATCTTCGTCGCCCGCGCCGATGGAGTTGCCGACTATAACTGTACAAGCGCCGGCTAGTCCTCTAGCTAAGACGAAGAAGATGTTTTGCACTGTCATACCTATCTGCAAGGCTGTAACGCTCCTTGTTCCAAGCTTTGCGTAGGCTATCTGATAAACGATTTGTCCTAAGGACCAGAATGTTTCGTTCAAAATTACTGGACCTGCTGTCTTTAGGTAAAGTTTTTTAAAATGGCTGTCGAATGTAATGAAGTCCTTAATCTTGCCTTTTAGTGGACTTCTGTGTTTTTTAAGTGCTATATATAAAACGATAAATTCAAGTATACGAGCAAGGATAGTACCTAGCGCGCCACCCGCTACGCCCATAGCTGGAAAGCCAAGTTTACCAAAGATGAAAACGTAGTTAAAGAAGGCGTTTCCGAAGAAGGCAAATGTCGATGCAATTAAAGGCGTCTTTGCATTGCCTATGCTTCTCATTGATACTGAATAAATGAAGTTCACTGCTGTAAGTATATACGAGAAGGAAACTACTCTAAGGTATGTAACGCCGTAAGGGATTACGTTTGTGTCATCTGTGAAGATCCTCATCAGCTGCTCTGGTATAGCTAGCGCCAGTATTGTGAATATACTTGCCACGATCACGGATAGCATCAGTGCCATACCATGTGATTTTCTCACGCCTTCGTAGTCTTCCTTGCCATTGTACTGAGCAATCATAACTGAAGTACCTGTCGCTATACCGAAGCAGATAAGCGTCATAAAGAAGAAGATTTGGTTTGCAAGACCAACTGCCGATATCGCATAGTCGCCTAGTGACGATATCATCGTTGTATCCAGTGTATTAAGTACACTTGCGAGTAGATTTTGAAGTGCGACTGGCACTGCAAGGCTATATACTAATTTTAAAAATTTTTTATCCTGAAACATTTCACGTAAATTTTTCATATAACTCATCCTTTCAATTCAATAATTTTATCATTTACGAGATTACTTGTCAAGACATTTCGCCTTACGAATGGAAAAGATCCCTCTTCCATATATATAAATATATTTTGCAAAGAAAAAAGAGCCTGGCTAGAGGCTCATATTTCTAATAACTAATTAAAAATTACTACTTTTCTTCCATTACTAGTATTTCTTCATCAGCTTCGTTTTTTGCGTCTTCAACAGCTGCTTCGTAAGCTTTGTAAACTTTTTCTTCGATGTCAGCTCTTGCTTCTGAGTTGATTGGGTGGGCTACGTCTCTGTAAGTACCATTAGGTACCTTTCTTGAAGGCATTGCAATGAATAAACCTTCTCTTCCTTCGATAACTTTGATGTCGTGAACAACAAAAGCGTTATCAAAAGTAACTGAAGCTGTTGCCTTTAAGTTTAAACCTTCCTTGTCAACTAGTCTTACTCTTACGTCTGTGATTGTCATTTTCTCCATCCTCCTAATTCAGCTAAAATTTGCTTGATTTTTATCATAATATATATTATGATAGTTATATAAGCGAAATTATAAAATAGCTTATATATATATTATACTAAAGAGTTGAATTATTTTCAAGTACTTTTTATATATTTAGGAGGAAAAATGGGATTTTTTTTGAAAAAACACAATATTGATAATATATTTTTCATAGGCATAGGCGGAATAGGCATGAGCGGACTTGCTGAACTACTTATCTCGGAGGGCTGCAAAGTTAAAGGAACTGACACAGGTGAATCACAAATCATAGAAAGACTTAAGAAGATGGGCGCCGTTGTATACAACAAGCACGAGGCAAAAAACGTAGAGTCATCAAAGGTAGTTGTTTACACTGACGCGATACGTCCAGACAATCCAGAGCTTATAAGAGCGAAGGAGCTTGGCCTTGAGATTTATGACAGAGCGAGCTTCTTAGGCGAAGTGATGAAGCTCTTCCCTAACTCAGTTTGCGTTTCAGGCACACACGGCAAAACTACTACAACATCGATGATTGCTTCGATCACAACACATACGCAAATGGATCCAACCATACTTTTAGGTGGCGAACTTGACGAGATCGGCGGCAATATCAGGATAGGTAAAGGAAACATCATTGTCAGTGAGGCCTGCGAGTACAAGGCAAACATCTTAAAATACAATCCTACCATGGCCATGATACTAAACATCGACGAAGACCACTTAGACTTTTATAAAAACATCGAAGACATCATCGCCACATTCAAGAAATACGCTGACGACGTGCCATCAACTGGCTACGTCCTATACAATAAAGACGACGAGCACGTTATTGAGGCCATCAAAGACGTTAAGGCTAAAACCATCAGCTTCGGTGTTGACTCTGATGCTGATTATAAAGCTGAGAACATCACTTATGATGAGAATGGCTGTGCGAACTTCGATTTAATTCACAACAACGAAAAAACTGAGATCAAGCTAAGCGTTTTAGGTAAGCATAACGTTTATAATGCGCTTGCTGCCATCGCCATGGCGAATACTTATGGTGCTTCACTACAAGATATTAAGAAATACATCCTTCTATACGCTGGCGTTCACAGAAGAATCGAGACAAAGGGCTATATAGGAAGCGTGCGCATCATAGATGACTACGCACATCACCCAACAGAGATCATGGCGACACTTGAAGCCGTGAAGAAGATGGCTAAAGGCAGGATCATCACCATCTTCCAGCCACATACCTTCACTAGAACGCAAAAACTTCTAGAAGGCTTTGCTGAAGCGTTTAAAAGAAGCGATGTAACCATCATCACAGACATTTACGCTGCGAGAGAAAAGGATACGAAAGTCGTTCACTCCAAGGACCTGATCAAGTCGATGAAGGATCACGGCTACGATGCGATGTATATCTCGAAATTTGAGGACATCGAAAATTATCTTCTTGACAATCTAAGGGAAAACGACATCATCTTAACTGTCGGCGCGGGCAATATCTACAAGCTTGGCGAAGACCTTTTGAAGATTAAGGAAAAATAATATAATTATAGAATAGTTTTACAAGACACACAGCGATGTGTGTCTTTTTTTATGCTTATGGCCTTGCTGTGATAATGGTCTTGCCACGATAATGGTTTTGCGCCTCTGCTCATTTTTTTTACTTTACTAATAGCCTTGCCACGATTTTTATTTTTGCTATCTTTAGTAAATTTACTTAAGCTAATGGCTTTGATACGATTTTTTCTTTTGCCTTCTTTAGTAATTTTACTTTTGAAAGCAATTTTGCCATATCAAACGCTCGTCATATGCCATTGGCGCGGCGGACTATTAATAGAAAAATCGATTTACGCGCAAAACGATATAATTAAAATAAGTAAAAGCGCCCTGCCATTATCGTGGCTGAACCATTCACAAAAGTAATACATAAGCTATGAAACTATAATATTTTTTTTATGTTAGCAATAAAAATTTTTCATCACAGGATTCAATTAAAGTATTTACACAGTATTTACTTCTATGATATAATAAAGAAAAGGGGGAATAATATGAATACATATTTAGCAGTAAAGCTAGAGCCCATCGTCAAGGCTATTAATAGCGTTTTATGGTCAAAGTTTTTGATGTATGCGCTTTTAGCTTTGGGTATATTCTACACTATATACCTAGGTTTTCCGCAGATCACTAAGATAGGTCTAGCGTTTAAATACGCTTTCGGCGGACTATTTAAGAAGAAAGATAAAAAAGAAGAAAAAGACGGAGAGGTTCATGTAAACTCGTTCCAAGCGCTTGCTACGGCGATTGCTGCGCAAGTTGGTACTGGTAACATCGGTGGCGTAGCAACTGCTGTGGCATCTGGTGGACCGGGCGCGATTTTCTGGATGTGGGTTTCGGGTATTCTTGGCATGTCAACTATATTTGCTGAGGCGGTTCTTGCGCAATTGTATAAGGAAGAGAGGGACGGCGAGCCTGTCGGAGGTCCATCGTACTACATTTCCAATGGTCTTAAGTCTAAACCACTTGCAATAATATTCTCAATAACAATTATCCTTGCACTTGGTTTTGTAGGCAACATGGTTCAATCGAACTCCATTGCCCTTGCTATGTCGAACGCTCTAAATGTTAACGCGCTTTATATCGGTATCGGACTTGCTGTTCTTGTTGGCTTTGTCATCATGGGTGGCCTTAAGAGAATCACGTCTATGGCTGAGCTTGTAGTGCCTTTCATGGCACTTATCTACATCGTTGGCTCTGTGGCTATCCTTTATATTTATAGACATCATTTGGGTCTAGTTATATCTGGCGTATTTAGGGAAGCCTTCTCAACTCAGGCGGTTATCGGCGGTATGGCTGGTACTGTAATGAAGGAAGCGATTAAGAATGGTGTTGCGAGAGGTCTTTTCTCGAACGAAGCTGGTATGGGCTCGACGCCTCATGCTCACGCGACTGCAAAGGTTAAGGACCCTTGTATACAAGGTTTCGTAGCGATGGCTGGCGTTGTTGTAGACACACTTATCATCTGCTCTATCACAGCGCTTATAGTTTTAGCAACTGATGCTCATATGTCGGGTGCGAAGGCTGTTGCGATTACTCAATATGCGTTCACATCGGCCTTTGGTAAGGCTGGAACCATATTCCTAGCGATATCGCTAATGTTCTTCGCTTTCACAACTATAGTTGGTTGGTATATGTTTGGCGAGATGAACATCCGCTACTTATTCAAGGGAAAAGCAGCGATCAACGTATATAGAGTACTTGTACTTATATGCATCGTCGTTGGCTCGGTATTCGGTTCAAATCTAATTTGGGACCTTGCCGATACTTTCAACGGCTTCATGGTCATACCGAACCTTATCGCTCTATTCTTACTTGCACCTCAAGTAAAAAAGGCGTACAAAAACTATTTGCGTAGAAAAGATATGGGCGAATTAGATTAAGATTAGATAAAGAGAGGCTCTCAGCAATTGCTGAGAGCCTTTTTTGTGTATCTGTGGCTATAATACTATACAAAACTATTTATCAAAATTTGCTTTTAATAGAGCTTCGAGGCTGTCGTAGCCAGATGGGTCTATCTCAGTCATGCTCGAAGTGTATTCGCCTTTTGAATCGATGACAAGGACTTTGTTTTCATTGTCAAGCTTGTATTTAAAGGCAAAGATGCTGCTTAAGTAGTCAATGTCAAAGTAAAGAGTCTCGCCCATGACCTTCACTTCTTCAGGCGCATGCTTTTTGTAAGAAAAACTATATATTTCTTCGTCATCGCCGGCAAAGCTGTAGCTGATATTGTAGCTTTCGTTGTAAGTAAAGGAAAACTCCATGCTTTGAGGGTAAACGCCGTAGATAATCTCGTCGTCGTTAAGTAGCTTTGAGTAGTCAGTTGTTTGCGCTAGAGCCTTGTCGTCAGCATATTCGCCGCTCTTCCAAGCGCGAACCATGATTTTGTTGATGCCAGAGACGCTAAACAGTCTTTTGTTAATATTCTCTACGTAGCCGTAGTCTTCGCCGTCAACGCTTACAGCGTAGTCAATACAGTCAAATACATCTACTTTTTCTTTACTTGTTTCTTCTTCCTTTCTTTCTTCGCCTATAGGCTCCTCGCCCTCTTTGGTCTCAGGCGCTTCCTCTTGATTTGCATCCGCCTCTTCTATGCCCTTATCTATAGCTTCATCCTTGCTAGGTCCTCCGCACGAGACCATAAACATGGATAGAGCGAGTAAAATTAGTAATATTTTTTTCATAAAATCACCTCTTAATAAGATAATACCACGAATGTGGCTAAATGTAAAGAAAAAGTGACCTAGAATAAACTAAGTCACTGTGATTATGGTATTGAATGTCCGATTTTTATGTCCAATGTCCGATTTCCTATTTCAGAAAAGTTCCATTATGGCAATAATTCTAAATAGGATTTATTTAAATCTATTCAGTTCATCCTCTTTTAACTCATAATTAACTATCGATTGCTTCTCTCCAAGTTGATTCGTCCACGAGTCATAATCAATACGAATTTTTTTAAATCCAAGTTTTTCGTAAACATGCTGAGCTCTTTTATTATTTAGATTTGTCGTTAGGAATATGGTCTTCGCGCCCATTTTGAAGAGCTCTTCTATAAGCAAAGTAAGTATTACTCGTCCAAGTCCCTTCTCTTGATAAGTGCTATCGCATATCTTTATACCTATCTCGCATCTATCATCATCAGAAAACTCATAATTCATCTCGCCGATGGCCTTGCCTTTGTACTCAATCATCAAAACTCTGTGAGCATCAGTGTAATTTTTGATCTGCTTCTTAATCCTCTCTTCGTTAGTGTTCACTCCATTCGGGAAGCCAGCGTGAGCCATGACAGAGCCGTCGTTCCACCAAGATGCGAGCTGAGATGCATCAGACTCTTCTGCGTTTCTAATTAATATGTCTTTGTAAATTATATTCATTTGTAAGTTTCCTCCTTGATTTATATATTCTTCTTGTAATAAATAAATAATACCACGAAGAAGTCTAAAAGTCAAGAAAAAGTGACCTAGATAAACTAAGTCACCGTGATTATGGTTTTGAATATCCGATTTTTTATCTCCAATGTCCGATTTTCTATTTCAGAAAAATGCCATTATGGCAATAATTCTAAATAGGATTTATTTTAAATTAATCCAAATACTTCAATATTACTCTCCACTCATTCACCAAGTCATCCAGCCTATACCTTGCATTTGCTGGACTTGTCGATGGCAGTTTCACTCCCTCGATTCCCAAGTCCTTCTCGTGATACTTTTTGTAATATTTATACGAAGTCGATCCATTGAGAAAAACTTCCTTAATGTCCGCGCCTTTAATAATGCGGTTTAAATCCGATGGCACGGCATTTTTGATACTCGCGTCACTCGAGCCGACTATGTCACACTGGTAAATGGAGTCGTAGAGAGCAATATTGTGCCTCATAAGAAAGTCTTTGCGCGTGGCAATGCCATTAGCAAGGTCCTCGCCGAACAAAATTTCCATCACGCGCCAAAATCTATTTTGCGGATGACCGTAAAAGAAGCCATATTCACGAGTCTTGACCGATGGAAATGAGCCGAGGATCAAAATTTTTGAGTCCTTGGTAAAGCACGGTTCAAGCGGATGGACTATGGTTTTGTAATTGTCTTGTGGCATAAATATCACCTCAATAATTCATTAATTAGTTTTTAATTCAACTATAACAAGCTCTGGCCTATTGAAAATCCTCGGCACCCTCGTCGACTCCCTCGCAAGTCCCCTGCTGACTATCATCTGACTACCATTGTCAAGGCTATACCTTCCGCCGGCAAACTTCGGTAGCCAGCCCTCATCTGGCGCAAAAGTACCATTCAAAATGCCTGGGATGCGCCACTGACCGCCATGAGCATGGCCAGCGAGTATCAAGTCAAAGCCAGCATCCTTATACAAATTCACAAAAGATGGGCGATGCGTCAATAGCATTGTGAATAGCTTATCGTCCCTCGCGTTTTTAGCGCGTTCAAGCTCGGACACCATGCCATCGCCCTCGCCTGTGTAGTGTGCCTCGTCTGGGTCGTTGAGGCCAGAGAGACTGATTTCATTGCCATTAAGGCTCACGCGAATGGTCTTGCCGCCAACATCCTCTATGCCATTTGCTTCAAGCCAGTCAAGCATCTCATCCACGCGGCGGCTCCAGTACTCGTGATTGCCTGTGACGTAGTAGCATGGGTAGCGCTTCGCAATCGCTGTGAGAAAGGTCTTCGTATTGTCGTCGGGTATCACATCATCAAAGATGTCCCCACCAAAAAGAATTATGTCCGGCTTTTCTTTATCAATGGCATCAATAAGAGTTTTTTGCCCGCTTCCATATTTGCATGAATGAAGGTCAGTGACAAGCGCTATACGCATAGGCGTGTTGATTTTATCTGAGGTAATCGTGTAGTGAACCGTTTTTAGACGTACGTCAAAAGCTAGTAGCACAAGAGCTATTAGCATGATGAAGATGATGTATTTGATGTATTTTTTCTGTATTTTCATTTATTGCTCCTTATGAGTATTTTTATGAGCTCTATAAATTATCCATCTAAAAAAAGGTAAGTTTAAAATCCATTCATCATCAAATGTATTTAGGGCTTTTAAAATATAATAGAAAATAATGTAATCCAAAACTTTATTAGCTGACATCGCCTCTTCAAAGGATTTAAATCGATGTTTATGTCTTTTTTCATTTGCTCCATGTGTATAAAAATTTCTTGTATCTTTTAATCGCTCTGCATATTTTTCAATAAACATATTATCATTATTCCAAGATTCATCTACTCTTATTAAACCAGCACTAAGCTCACTAGGTAAATTTTGTAATAAGACCGTTAGTTTCTCTCTCAATGTAATATTTTTACTTGTTTTCTTATCTAAGCTTTTAATTATTTTTTCTCTTATTGACGGTGAAGTTTCAGGATCATCAATAAAATTTTTAATTTTTTGTTTAACATCTTCTAAAATTTTATCTTTATCATCAATTTTTTCTGATTTTCCATCTAAAAAGTTATCATAATACGTTTCTAAAATAATTATTTGATTAATAAGATCAGTTTCCAAGGCGAGATTTGACGCTAAGTTTTGTAAATATAAGTCAACTATATACTCTAATTTCTCTCTATTTTCAAACCATTTTGAAATTAATTTACCACAGTTTTCTTTTATTGCACTTAACTTTATTGATTTGTAATCTAAATCAAATTCTTTTATAGTTATCTGCGGAAATATTAGTCTACCAAGATAGTTTGCATTATGATATATATGGTCGCCATTGTCTTTAACCTCAACACGTATATTATTAATTTCGTCTTCATTAAAATACTCAAATGTTACATATTTACCATATGTGTGGGTCAAAAAGTTTATTAGCTTAAATATCCAATTAGCAATTCCTTTAAAAGTCTCTATATCATACTGCTTATAATTCTTCGTACTAACTGATATATAAGGTTCATATGTGACCTCTGGTCCTATGGTTTCTTTATAGCCAAAAAGTAATTTTCTTTTAAAACTTATAAAAAAAGTATCATTTAAAATTGAAAATTCATTTTCATCATAAAATTTATTTGAATGAGCTTCTATTATTTTGGGATCTCCTTTTTTAAGAGTAATCTCTGGCCTTTCAACATCATACCATTGTTCTAAAGTGTTAAGGCTAAGGTTTACTCTGTTAGCCATAATCTTATTTTCATCTTTAGGAATTACAGTTATTGGGTCAATATTTAACGTATATAAAAAATTAACCAAATATTCTTCTACTGGATATCCATTAGAAGAGCCATTTCTCCCACTGTTAATGCAGTTTTCTAAAACTACATATACGCCATTGTATAAAAAACCATATATTCTATTTGTTAATACATCTTTATTTTTATTATTTAATATATGCTCCTGAAAATTTCCATTTAAATCCAAAGTAATTCTGCCTTTTTTTAATTCTAAATTGCCAGGAATTGCTTTCTTAGATACCTTAAAATTGCTATCTAATAAATCTTGTGGATAAAGCGCCCAAAATCCTTTAAAAATAACTTCATTATCTAGTCTAAAATCTTTTATATCTCCCATATCAACCTCTCAATTATTATACAAATAATATTTAAACTTCTTCTAATCCAATCTCTTTCAAATACCTATATATTCCGTCATAATACTCTGGCCTCATAGTCCAGTCGTTTTCGTCTCCTTTTGGAACAAATATTATCAAGCCTTGACGAGCTCTTGTTAATAAAACACGATAGGCATTTTTTAAATATAATATCTTATCTTCGTTTTTGACATTTTGCCACTTAGTACCTTTGAAACTATAATAATTGAACTTATTATTCATAAATCTAAGATCCGCATCCCAAGCTAATATGCTCCAATCAAGCTCCAGTCCTTGAATATCAAACTCTGTTGCTGTTTCTTCTAGAAAATAAGAGGATCTTACATCGTCTTTGTCATTTAAAAACCAATTTGTTGCTTTCACCTTGTTGTCAACCCATATGCCATATTTGCGCAGTCTTTTTGCGCCTGAGCTAGCTGTAAGGCCATAGCGCTGTGTCCCCAAAGCTTTTCCTTTGATCCATTCTTTTGCGCTTTCTATATCTCTCGTTATACAGATTGGATACTTTTCATTAAAATTTTCATATAAAGTTTTAGCAGTTATTTTATCCACGTCTAGTAAGGCTTTTACAAATGAAGCTACTTTTTCGCTTCTAAATGAACGCAAAGATACTGCCAAATGCAAATCACTAACAACTTTATAGTTCAATCCACTAAGTAATTCATCAAAAGACTTACCCTTGGAATATTCATCTTCAGTAATTTTATCTGAAATATAAATGTCCCAATCTGGAAATTTGCTTTTTAATGCTTCAAACCATCCAGATATGCCAGCTGATTCTCCTTTGTTTATCTCTTGGCCTCCGCCTATAAGGCAAACTATTGTCGCCCAATCTTTATGCCTATCCATTATGCTAATTAAAAATTCTGGCTCAGACATATTAAAACCTAATTTTCCTTTTTTCCTTTTCATAAAGTCTGCTAAATTAGTCTCATCCCAAGCGCGTTGCGCCTCATCAAAGATAGTAACTTCCTCAAATGGAGCACTTTCTACAGCAATTGCGTCATCTCTAAAGTGATGTATTATTTGAATAAATTCTCTTGATTTACGAAGCGCATCTGTCTTTTTAACCTTATTTCTATTTACATCATCTCTAGCTAGAGCCTCTTGCAATACATCGACTAGAGGACCATTGCCAGATAAAAATACGGCATGTTCATTATTATCAGTTTTTTGTCTCTCAACCGCAATATTTAAACCAGCTAATGTCTTTCCCGCTCCTGGAACACCTGTAATAAAGCAAATTGACTTTCTATTATTCATTTTGCTGTAATCTATAATTTCGTTTATAGCTTGTGTAGTTTGATTTAAGTTTATAGCACTCGCATCGTTCCTTGAAATATCCTCTACATTATGACCTGAATACAAAGCCTGTGCTGCTTCGATAATAGTTGGTGTTGGCATGTATATAGAATTTATCCACTTTGACGCTTCAAAACTGCTCCTTTTATATCTCTCGCATACAGACTCTATGTAATTGGATAGATTATTGCCATTACACATATGCACGTCTAAAATATTGTCTCTTAATTCTTTTATAGGCGCATCTATATCCAAAGCTTCAGTACAAATCAAAATTGGGACCAATAGTTTAGCATGGCTTTCTTTATGAAAGCAGCTAAGATCAAGAGCGTAGTCAAGCACTTGTTCGATAGCATATTTGGGATAAGAAGAAGCTCCAACTTTGAATTCTAATAAAAATACAATTCCCTTATATAATATGACATTATCTATCCTTTTTCCTATTCTTGGTATAGTGTATTCAAAAATCACATGACCATCTTTAAATCCAGACACTTGGTCCTTCAAAATACTTATTTGTTTCTTCCAAGCTTCCTTTTGCAGATCCTCACTTGTGTTCTTGTCATTGTATGTTATTTCTCCAAAAATTTTGCTGTCATCATCTTTTAAAAAATTAATAATTTCATTTGAATAATATGCTCTTTCCATAGTATCACCTTTAAATTTAATAATTTACACAATTTATATTTATTGCTCCTTGTATTTTTAAAATAGCGTCAAGATAAAGCCATCCACTGCAGCGACTACCATATACATAGGCACTGCTCTCGCAAAGGCTTCTATGTGCTTCTTTGGGTTTTGGTACAAAGCCTTTTCTGGAACTTTACTTAGTCTTATGCGTTTTGTGCCTCTCCACCAAAGTAGGTCTATAACGAGCAGATCGAAAATGTTTAGCGCCTCGCCAAGTATAAGTAAGTTTATAAAATTTTGCGAAAAATCTTTTTCGCGTATAAATATTCCAAAAATTATGAGTAGTACAAAAAACAATACTAGATTTACAAGCCATGTGACAAGCTTATTAGCTTCATGGTACTTGCCTTGGTATTCTTGAATTTTTCTGATTCGCTTTTGCACTTCATCTGGGTATGAGGCGTATCTCTTAAGGTTTTTCTCGTCTGTTCCTGTACCTAAAAAGCATTTGGCAAAAAACACTGCGCATAATATGATTATCTCTACGATTAACATTATTTATTGCTCCTTTGCTTAATTATACCACAACCGCTGCCATTTGCATATAAAAAAGCACCTACAGCGTAGATGCTTTGTGTAAATCTTTACTTATTCTTTAGCTCTTCGATATTTTTATTAAGTCTATTAAGCTGCGTAATAATCATCCAGTTTTGCTCGATTGTCCTTGCATGCCACTAAATCTAGTCACCTTATATGTCTTATACATATCCTCTACTACTTCTTCTTCGTCAAAATCTTCTAGTCCATATCGCTCGATGAACTTTTGCTTATCTTCTGCTTGCTTTTCTTCTTTTGCTCTTTTATCTGAAAATAGTCCCAAAGTATCCCTCCACTTATATATTAATTATATTATATCACAATTAAATCCATTTGCATAAAAAAGATAGGCTCTCACATATCTTTAAATCATTTATCTATTTCTTCTTAATGCTCATGCCAATAGCCATGCCAAGCATCATTCCGACAGATATGCCGATGGCAAGCTCGCCATTAAGCGCCGTCGACACAGCAACACCTAAGCAAATGCCTATCGACATGCCTTCGGACATATAAGTGTCTTCTCCATCGCCTTTATCAGTGACTTCATCTTTGTCTGCTTCCTGCCTTTTCTTAACAGTGCGGATGATGTAGACCACTACTACGCAGACTATGAGTAAGGGAATTATAATTCTTAATATTTCCATATTTCATCTCCTAAAAATAAATCATCTATATCCACCAATCAGGCGTCAAAATCGCCTAGCTTGACAGTTCTATGGGCTTCGTAATCGATCATTATTTCAATTTCTTGATAATGGCCGGGCATCAGCTGCGTCATAAGTTCACGGCAGGCGCCGCATGGAGCTCCTGTTTTGCCATTTGGCATCAGCGCAAGCACCTTTTTTATCTCATGCTCGCCATTTGTAATCATGTTGAAGATGGCGTTTCGCTCAGCGCATATGCCCAAAGTGCAAGCCGTGTCCACACAAACACCCGTGTAAATCTTTCCCGACGCTGATTCAATAGCCGCCGCTACTCCGCCAGCGCTTATCATTTCCGAAATCTCTCTTTCATGCTGAATAGCTTTTGCCGCCTCATATAGTTCTTCCCATGTTCTAGACATTCTTATCACCTCTTATTCACTGTCTATTCATATAATACTCATCGCAAAACTTATCCCACTTATCTACATACTCCTCATGATCGAGCAAAATCAAGTCTTTTGCTGTATATATATTTCTTTTTCTTGCTTCGTCAAAGAAATAGTCGAAGCCATCGAAGTCTTCACTATAATAAGCGTAGACGTGCTTAAAATCAAGGCTATATGCAAGGTAGAGGCGTGTGTGGCCATCAAGGGATACGTAAGCGCCATCGTGCATCGCAATGGGGATGATGACGTCTTCTTCACTACGAACAAAGGTCCTGACTGCTTCTAATTTATCTCTATCGACGAAGAACTGTATCGGCTGGATTTTATCTAGATCAAGCTTAAAGAGCTCCACGTCTTTGAATTTTTTGACTATTTTGCCGCTTTCGTCGTAAAATTTTGTGATATGCTCTGCGTTGAAGCGAAACTCGTCAATGACTTCGCCAAAATAAATTTCATCGCCTATTATAATAGCCTCGCTCTTTGAAATGATTTTAATCTCGATAGGTGCATCACCATTTGCAAGGTAGCAGCCGTGCTGATTAAGCGCTTCTTGACTGAAGCGATGGTCGTCGTATGTGTTGATTCTAATTATGCTCATTTTTTCTCCTAAAATTACTAATTAAGTCTATTTTCTAAGTATAATTTATTTTATCATTTTATCGGAACAATATCAAGGCTATCGGAATTATATATCTCATTTAGCGGAACAATTGACATGAATCTGGTAAAGTGATATAAAAAATAAAGAATACTAATATTTAATGTATAAAGAGTGGTTTTTTGTTCTTTCTCATCACTAAATCTAAACTGAAACCTCGGTCTAACTGAGATATTTTAAACACAATCATAACCACCGGCGTAGCCGGTGGTTTGCTCTGCCCCTGCAAGGGGCTTTTACCTGCTGTGCACCTTGTGCACG
>NZ_CAKPYL010000019.1 GCF_934202865.1 uncultured Fenollaria sp.
GTGTGGAAGAATTTAATAAAATATTAGCTAATACAGGACTTGCTGGACAAGGAGAAAGCTTCAAGGCACTTGAAGACACATACGGAGTCAATGGTATCTTTGCCATCGCTGTTTCAATCGCAGAAGCAGGCTGGGAAGGTAGACAAGCAAATACAAATAACTTCTACGGCATGAGAGGATCAAACGGCTACCTAAGCTTTAAAACACCAAAGGACAATATCCTATACTTTGGAGAGCTAATAACAAGAAGCCTATATAAAGGCAAATCATTAAAAACATTCGCAAAGATATATTGCCCACCACGCCACAAGAAATGGCACTCAGATGTCGTTTGGCTTATGGGTAAGTTAATGGAAGAAGTTAAATAAGATTTAGAAAATTTTATAAATATTAAATTAAATAGTAAAATGTAATAGATAAGCTTGCAGAGATGCAGGCTTATTTTTATGCGTTTTTTATTTTTATAAGCTAAGTTAAAAATATATAATAAGTAGAGCGAGAGAGATATTAAACTTGCTCATTAAGTAATTTTACTATTCGTTTTAAGATTGTTAGCTGTATGACGCGCATTAAACACATGGCCCGCATTAAACACATGGCCCGCATTAAACATATGACACGCACTAAACATATGGAGCGCATTAAACATACGACGCGCACTATACATATGAGGGGCATTATGTATGACAAGTGATATAATTATGACACGCGCCATAGCCATTACGAGTACATATAAATAAAAATAAATCATAATCAATATATAAGTAATATATAAATATAATTATTATTGATAAATAACTTTCATATGTGATATAATGTCTTAAGAGGTGGAAGTATGAACGGAAAATATTTAATTAAAACAGCATTTATTATTTTACTAGCATTCACTATAGCTAATGTAGTATACAAACCAATAGCGGATTATACTGTTCCAGCATTAGTTATTGTTGATATTCTTTTAATCATTGGCTTATGCACAAGCAAGCCTGAGAGAAAGGAGAAGAAGACTGATGAAAAATAAATTGTCACAGTTTTTAGTTGATGCAAAGGAATGTCTTGTAAAGACAGTTGACTTACTTAGCAAGGACTTTGACTATGTATCGATACTTGCTACTGATACTGACTCTACTAATTATATGGTATCAAAGAGCATAACACGTGTTGGCGAAGGCATGGACAGCGAGAGAGGTTTTGTAGCACGCGTATATAATAATGATTATTATGGTGAAGTATCTTTTGACAAGCTTCAAAGCCCAGAAGAGCTCTCCAAGATGATAAAAAAAGAAATTGAAGAAAACTATAAATTTTATAAAGAGAATAATTTTTCTATGAGAAAATATTCTTTAATCGATGAGGAAGAATTTATTAAGGATTTTTCATCTGATTTAGAAATTTCTCTTGATGAGATGAGCGTTCAAGAGAAGATAAATTACTTAACAGATATAAAGAATAAGATGCTTAAAGAGTCTGATGTAGTTGTTTCTGCGAGAGCTATGTACATAGAAACTGAAGTGAGAAAGCTTTTTGTTTCTAAAAAGATGTGTTTAAACCAAGCATATACTTTTACTAGCGTTATGGCTGAGGCTGACGTTCAAAAGGACGACGACTTTAGATATGATTACAAGAGCGTAAGTAGACTAGGCGGTTTGGAAGTACTTAAGGAGCTTGACAATATCTATAAAGAAGTGGTTCATAATGCGATTGAACTTCTTGGTTCAGAACTTGTTAAACCTGGTTACTATGATTTAATTAGTGCGCCAGACATCACAGGTTTACTTGCTCATGAGGCTTTTGGCCACGGAGTAGAGATGGATATGTTTGTTAAGGACAGAGCTTTGGCTAAGGACTATGTCAATAAAAGAGTGGCAAGTGACATAACTACAATGCATGATGGCGCCACAGCCATTGGCGAATGCTCAAGCTACAGCTTTGACGATGAAGGTACTTTAGCGTCTGACACTGTTATTATTGAAAATGGCATACTTAGAAGAGGTATGGCTGATAAGCTATCTGCAATGTCTTTGGGCGTTAAGCCAACTGGCAATGGCAAGAGAGAGTCTTTTAGAAGAAAAGCTTATACAAGAATGACAAATACTTTCTTTGAAGGCGGTAAGGACAGCGTTGACGATATGATTAAGTCCATCGACTACGGATTTTTACTTGACGGCCTTAACAATGGTATGGAAGACCCTAAGAACTGGGGTATTCAATGCACTGCCATGAAGGCGAGAAAGATAAAGGACGGTAAATTAACTGGAAAAGTATTTAGCCCAGCAACACTAACAGGCTATGTACCTGATGTGCTTGAGTCTATATCCATGGTTTCTGGAGAAATTGAAATGAATGGTTCAGGCTACTGCGGCAAAGGCTATAAGGAATGGGTCAAGACTTCAACTGGTGGCAGCTACTTAAAGTTTAAGGGGAGACTAAGCTAATGGACAGAATTAAAAATATTATCGATATAATAAAAGAAAACAAAGAAATCTCTGATTTTAAGTTAATTAAAAAGAAAACATCTAGCAAGGAGCTTTTCTTAATAAGAGATGCGATAGATATGGACAGGAGCGTTGAGACTGATGACGTGAGCGTGACTATATATGCTGATACTGAAGAAGATGGCAAAAAATTTAGAGGAGACTCTTCATTTAATACAGCTCCATCAGATAGTGATGAAGAAATTGCAAGAAAAGTAGCTCTTGCTTATGAGAGAGCAAAATTCATAAAGAACAAGCACTTTCCTTTAGCTGAAGGCACTGAATTAGTAGATGAAAAAGCTTATGTAGATGAGCTTGAGACTATAAAAAAGGTAAAGGAGATAGTTTACAAAGACTATGGAACTAAATCTAAGATAAACTCATGCGAAATCTTTGTTAATAATATAGAAGAAAATCTTGTAAACTCAAGGGGATGCGACTGCAAATCTAAAAAGAGCGAGATAATTGTTGAATCAATTGCTGATGCGTGCGGTGAAGCAGGCTCGATTGAAGTTTACAGAATGTTTACTTTTTCTAAGCTAAATGAAAAAGAATTTGAAGAAAATATTTACGAAGAGCTTAAAGAGGCAGAGGACAGAGCTATGTCTAAGCCAGCTGAGCCTATCGAAGCAGTTGATGTAATCATCACTGGCCTAGATGTTCCAGCCTTCTTTAACTTTTATAATTATCAAGCAAGCGGCTCAACTCACTACATGAAGCTTAATAAATTAAAATTAAATGAAGAGGCTCATAAAGGTGCTAAGGGAGATCTTGTAAATATCACTCTAAAGCCTGAGATTGAAGGCTCCGTTCACAATAGCAAATACGATAGTGACGGCGTTAAGCTAAAAGAAACGCAAATATTTAAGGACGGCAAGATGATAAACGTAGCTGCTGGTCAAAGATTCGCCTCATACATGGGTATTGAAGCTACAGGTAATTTAGTAAATATCGAAGTAGCTCCAGGATCTATGTCTATTGATGAGATGAGAAAGACTAGACATCTTGAGATAAAGAGTTTCTCGAGCTTTCAAGCAGATGCATCCATAGGTATATTTGGTGGCGAGTTTAGACTTGCCAAGTACTTTGACGGCAAAGAAACAAAAATCATCAATAACGGCGCTTTTTCAGCCAATATCATGGACAAGGGACTAAATATGTATTTCTCTAAAGAGATGATTCATATAGATAATTACTATGGACCAAAATATATTTTAATTAAGGATGTGAACATAGGATAATGTCATACAAAGAAGATTTTATACATTTAATGCTTAAATCGGATGTTTTAAAGTTTGGTGACTTCAAGACTAAGTCTGGAAGGATGAGTCCATACTTCATAAACACTGGATTTTTCAATAATTCTGAAGAGATAGCTAAGCTTGGCGACTTTTATGCCAAAGCTTATATGGACAATATTAAACTAGATAATCCTTTGCTATTTGGCCCAGCATATAAGGGCATACCATTAGTGGTTTCTTGTGCTGTAAGTCTTTACAAGAACTATGGTCTTGAGATTGGCTACTCATTTAACAGAAAAGAAGCAAAGGACCACGGCGAAAAAGGCATATTCGTTGGAGAGACTCCAAGTGCTGACTCGGATGTAGTCATTATCGAAGACGTAATCACTGCTGGAACTGCTGTAAGAGAGTCCATCGACATACTTAAACATTATGACGCAAAAGTTAAGGCTTTAATCATATCTGTAAATAGAATGGAGAGAGGCACTGGCGATAAGTCAGCTATTCACGAGCTTGAGGACGATTATGGCGTTAAAGTTTATTCGATACTTGATATAAAATTCATAGCTGATTACTTAAGAAATAAAGAGATAGATGGCAAAGTATATATAGACGAAGAGATGTATGCAAAGATCATGAAGCATCTCGATACTTATAAGGAAAGATAATGCAGATAGAGAATAAAAATCTTGAGACGGCCATAACATTCGTAATTCTAACTTTGACCATGCTATTGACCAGGTACTTAGGCGTTTTTGCGATGCCACTTGTGCTTGGCGCTTACCTAATGAACTCAATCGCGAACAAGGATTACAGCTCCATATATCTATACATGGCTTCACTTGGCGTCTTGGCAATATTTTTAGAGCCGGTCTTCATATTTGAAAGGGCCATACTTGGACTGCCATTCTTAATAATTGCAGTTAAGCTTATAAAGAATAATATGAGGGGCGACAAGCTGCTTATAGCCATGACACTGACTTTGGTTGTCTCGAGCATAATATATATTATAGCCTTAAGAGAGTTCTTCGATATAAATCTCATTGACGCGTTCAACGCAAGACTCGATAAACAGATGGAGCTTGTGAGCTCATACGAGGGCGACTTAGTCTTTGACAAGGACATGGTTGTGATGGCTTATCAAGAGTTTAAGAAATACTTAGCTAGCACTGTGTTTTTACTAGCTTTTATTGCGGCTTTTATAGCTCTAAAACTGCCTCATTATATAATCAGAAAAAGAGGCGACGTCAATATTACAGAGCCATTTGTAGAGGCTTTAAAGCTAAAGAAATCAGCATTTTATTTAATGCTAGCAATCTTAGTCATATTTATGCTAACAAATTTAGGTATAAATCAGCTTATAGTTGACAATATATCCTTGATGATATTCATGAGCTTTGCTATACAGGGCCTATCTTTTGTAATGTTCTTATTAAAGATACGTTATAAAAAGAAGACGGCGGCAAATTTTTACTTTGCATTTTCAATATTTTTTGTAGGAATTATGTTTTTCATGAATATAATATTCGGCTTTATTGATGGAACTACAAGTATAAGGGGTGCGTAAAATGTTCAAAAAAATCGAAGCATACGTTAAAGAAAATTTAATAGAGGTAATTTTCGAGCTAGTTCTGATCATTATGCTCATGATACTAAACATCATCATTGGCTTTATCGCGCTTGTCATCTTTGTCTCAATGCACATTAGGTTCTTACAAAACTTTGAAGACCAAACTACTCTTAGACAAAAGAACTTTGAAAATATCGAAGAGACCATAGACTCATTAACTAAGCAAGCGGTATTCAAGATGCCATTCCCTATGGTTATAATTAAGCAAGACGGCGAAATTAACTGGTATAACAGTAAATTTATCAAGATGCTAGAAATTGAGGATGAGCCCGAAAATAACATACTTGACGCTATATCATCACTAAATCTAAATGAAATATTAGGCGCAGGTGATGAACCGTTAAAGATATTATACAGAGATAATTATTATCAAGTTTATGTGAATAAGGTGAAATCGAAAGACAGCAAAGACAGAGAGATGCTTCTTCTTTACTGGATTAATAGAACTGATCTTAAAGAAGCGAAGGACACTATTGACAGGGAAAAGATAGCGACTATACTTCTTTACATCGATAACCTTGATGAAGTTAAAAGCAGTGTTGAAGACAGCGTTAGAGCGACTATCACTGGTAATGTTGAGACTGAGATCATCAACTATTTCAATGGCTATGATGCGACTGTTAGAAAATATGATGATGATAGATATTTAATAATTGTAAATAACGAAAATCTTCAAAAGATTATACAAAAGAAGTTTGATATACTTGACAGGGTTCGTGACTTAAAGATACAAAGCATAATACCACTAACTCTTTCAATTGCGGCGACTACTGATGGAGAGACGCCTTTGGAACAATACGAAATCGCTAGAAATACCATGGATATAGCTTTAGGTAGAGGCGGTGACCAAGCTGTTCTTAGAAGAGAGCACAATTATGAGTACTTTGGCGGAAAATCGAAGGCTGTTGAAAAAACTACTAAGGTTAAGGCAAGAGTCGTTGGGGGCGCGCTTAGATCACTTATTGATGACGCGTCAAACGTAATTATCATGCCTCACAAAAATGCTGATATGGACGCAATTGGCTCAGCCATCGGCGTAGTGAAGCTTGTTAGAATGAGAGGCAAAACTGCTTACATCGCACTTAACTCGGTCAATATGAGCATTAGAAATATCATGGCAAGGCTAAATGAAGAAGAAAGCCTAAAAGGTGTAGTAAAGCCTGAGGGAGAACTTATTGGCTTAGTCGATGAAAAGACTTTACTAATAGTTGTCGACCATCACAAGAAGTCCATCTCCGAGGCACCAGGCCTAGTTGATCAAATAAAGGACAGAGTTGTAATTGACCACCATAGAAGAAGTGGCGAGTTTATTGAATCGACTGAACTTGTCTTCTTAGAGCCATACGCATCGAGTACGTCTGAGCTAGTTACAGAGCTATTCACATATATGACTGACAATGTAGTTTTAAGTAAATTCGAGGCAGAGGCGCTACTTGCGGGCATAACTGTTGATACAAAGAACTTTACTGTTCAAACGGGCGTAAGGACATTCGAAGCGGCATCAATGCTTAGAAGGTTCGGAGCTGACCCAGAAGCAGTTAAGAAGTATTTTAAAGAAGATTATTTAGTTATTAAGAATAGGGCTGACATAGTTAGACAGTCTGAAATATTTATGGACGATACCATCATCGGTATACTCGAAGATAAGGTTGATAACTCAATACTTATAGCGGCACAAGCGGCTGACGAGATGCTAAGCATCAATGGCATGAAGGCATCTTTCGTTGCGGTTAAGATCTCAAATAACGAAACGCACGTATCAGCTAGATCACTCGGCGAGATAAGCGTACAATTGATTATGGAAAAGCTTGGCGGCGGCGGTCACTTGAATCAAGCAGCAACTAGGATAGACTTGTCGGTTGATTTGGCTGTTGAAGAACTAAAGAGAAAAATAAAAGAATATAAAGACGAAGAAAATGAATCAAAGAAAAAAGAAGAAGGTGTTAAATAATGAAAGTTATACTTATAGAAGACGTTAAGGGCCTTGGCAAAAAAGGCGAAATGGTTAATAGCAAGGACGGTTATGCGAGAAACTTCTTGTTTCCAAAGAAACTTGCTCTAGAAGCTACTGATGAAAACGTTAATCAATGGAAGGAAGAGCAAGCCGAACTAAAGGCCAAGATTGAACAAGAAACAAAAGAAGCAAATTTGGTCAAAGCAGATATAGAAAAGAAAGTGCTTAAGATGAAGGCTGAAGGCGGAGCTACTGGCAAATTATTTGGCGCAGTTACTTCACAGGACATACAAAAGGCTTTACTTGAAGAATTTGGCCTAGACATCGACAAAAGAAAGATAGAAATGAAGGAAAATATCAAACAAGCAGGTGTATATACTGTAGTTTTGAGACTATATCCACAAATCACAGCTAATTTAAGAGTTAATATTAGTATATAGGGGAGTACTATGGAAGTTTTAAGAGAATTACCTAACAACTTAATAGTTGAGCAGGAAGTTTTAGCTAATGCAATGCAAAATAAGACTGCTGCTGTCAAGGCCATTGAAGGACTTAATGAAGGAGATTTTTATAATGATCTTCATAGAAAGATATTCAATGCGATTAGGACTTTATTCTCTTTAAACAAGCCCATAGACCTATTGACAGTAACAGAAACACTTGAAACGAGTGAGAATATTGATGCTGAGACCATAAAGTACATTGCAAGCATATATGCAAATAACGAAGGACTTAGCTCAAACCAAGATACTTATATAGATATACTTAAGGAAAAGTCTATACTTAGGAGTCTTGCAGAATTTTCAGATGAGATCAAGGCTTTGTCGCTTGAAGATAAATCGCCTGCAAAGAACGTGCTTGAAAAGGCAGAGAAAGGACTTTTTGAAATCTCTCAAGGAGGACTAAGAAACTCATTAACTGCTCTTGACGTAATTATGAGCGATACTGTTCAAACAATTATGAAGAGGGTACAAAACAGAGGTGAGCTAAGCGGCGTAACTACTGGTTTTACTGATCTTAACTCCTTATTAGGCGGCTTCCAAAAGTCAGACCTAGTACTATTAGCGGCGAGACCATCTATGGGTAAGACAGCTCTTGCGGTTAACCTTGCTGTAAACGCGGCTAAAGCGGGCAAGAAGGTCGCTATGTTTTCGCTTGAAATGAGTAAGACGCAAATCGGCCAAAGAATATTAGCCTCGTTCGCGCAAATGAATTTATCGAGTCTATTTAAAGGCGAGCTTGAAGGCCAAGACCTTGTTAATCTAATTACTGCATCAAATGAATTATCAAAGTATAGTCTTCATATCGATGACACGGCAGCCATTTCCCTAATAGAGCTTAAGGCAAAATTAAGACGACTAAAGATGGAAGAGGGTCTAGACCTAGTTGTTATCGACTACTTACAACTCATGACGACTGGCGAAAGGATTGAGAATAGAGTTCAAGAAATTTCACAAATATCGAGAGGCCTTAAAGCCATAGCGAAGGAGCTAGATGTACCAGTACTAGCGCTTTCACAATTGTCTAGAGCACTTGAACAAAGACCAGACAAGAGACCAAAGCTATCTGACCTAAGAGAGTCGGGTGCCATAGAGCAAGACGCCGACATAGTTATGTTCCTTTATAGAGACTATGTTTATAATAAAGAGACAGAAAATCCAAATCTAGCAGAAGTGATCGTTTCGAAGCACAGAAACGGTCCTATTGGCGTGGTTAACTTAATTTGGAAGGATGAGTACACAAGGTTCTTTGACGTTTCGAATAAGGCTTATGAACAATAATGAGTACAAGATAAAGTCACTCGAGCTAGAAGACGCTTACAGATTTAGAGGCTGGGAGCGAGGCAACTACTACCTCTTAAACGACTACGACTTCATCTACGAAGAGGACTGGGAAGTAAAAGCGTGGCTCAAGACGAAGAAGGGCTTCTTTAAACGCTACTTCGCCATCTATTATCGTGGCAAGGCCATCGCCTATATCGGCTTAAAAAAGATAAATTACATATTAAGAAGCGCAGAGCTATTCATAGTTATGGATGTCCGCTACCAAAACCATGGTCATGGCTATGCTATATTAGAAGAATTTTTGACTTATGCTTTCACTGATTTAAAGATGAGAAGGATATGGCTCGATGTAAACGCTTTTAATGAGAAGGCCATACACTTATATAAAAAGCTAGGCTTTAGGAAGAAGGCATATTACTTAGATACATACAACATTCAAGACATTGACAAGACTAGAGAAGAATATATAGAACATCAAGATGAGTTTAGGCAAGACGGCAAGGAGCTTTTGTCCTTTGTCTACACTTACGAGATAAAGAGAGGTGAGTTTTTTGAGCTTCACAGTAGAGAAAATTAATTCAAATTTATTAGATACAAGAGTTAACAACATCTTCATAAGCGAGTTTATGCCGCAAGCTGACGGTACTTTCGTCAAGGTATATCTACTTGCATTAAGATATGCACAAGACGATGACATTGAGGCGAGCAATGAAAAGATAGCCGAAGTTTTAAAAATTCCCGTTATAGATGTCGCCAATGCATGGAGATTCTGGAAATCGGTTGGTATAGTTGACTTCGAGGACGATGGCCTTAGCTACAACTTTAATGTCATCTTTAAAGATTTAAAGGCTCTATACCTTGGAGGCACTTCATCAGATAAGGGCGCAAGCAGCGTGAGTCAAAACACTTTTGATGATGAGGTTGATATAAATGAAGATGATTTAAGCAGCGACACTAAATTAATTATAGAAGTGAATAAGGACGAAGGCGTTAAGAAGATGTTTCAAGACGTCGCTCACATCGTTAGAAGGCCGCTTAACACTCAAGAAAAGATCAAGATTATCAAGTGGCTTCGTGACTACAACATCAGCTGCGAGATGATATCACACGCTTATTCATACGCTTATGACATACTTAAGAAGAAGTCACCAGCTTATGTTGAGACCATCATCATGAACTGGTATGACAAGGGTTACACTAACCTTTCTCAAGTGATGAGCGATTTTAATGTGATGAACGACAGCCAAAGAAATTACAATAAGCTTATGCAGTCACTAGCAATGCCATTTAAAAATGTATCTGATTTTGAAAAGAAGATTATAGACAAGTGGTACGATGACTTTGATTATGGTAATGACATCATCTTAAAGGCTGCCGAGAACTTTATCTACACATCAAAACCTTCTATAGCCTACCTCGATGCAATACTTGAGGCGTGGCACAAAGAAGGCATAAAGACTGTTGAAGACGCTGAGAGAACGAATGAGCTATATAGATCAGACAGAAAGACTAATAATACGAAGAAGCCAAAGGCGAGGGCAAAGGACTTTGATGAGAGAGAATACCCAGACGACTACCTAAGCGATACCTATGAAGGCAATTGGAGGAAGTAGCATGACTTTGTTAGATGATGTTTATAGACAAAAAGCAAATATTAAGAATATTAGAGAGAGGGAAAGAAGCGAGAGGGTCGACGAAATTTATAAAAACTACCCAGATTTGCTTAGCCTTGAAAATGAAAAGAATGACGTCCTTAATGATTTTGCTGCTATGAATTTTACAAATTATGAAGATATTAATAAAAAGATACTAAATATAGAAGCGAAAAAGCAAAAGCTAATCAAAGATTATGGTCTTGAAGATGCTTTCAAGGTGCACTACGACTGCGATAAATGTGAAGACACTGGCATATATCAGTCGAAGAGATGCTCCTGCATTGACGATATGCTTAAGGAAAAAATGCTTGAGACGAATGAACTCAATACTGAGATGATGGAGAAGAGCTTTGAAAATTTTGATGACAATATATTTACAGACGATATAAAAGATGAAATGCTTGAGATAAAGAAGAGCCTTGAGGATTATGCAGATAGTTTTCATTATGAGCACAAATCCATTTTCTTTTTCGGTGATGTGGGTACTGGCAAATCATTTATGGCGGTTTCACTTGCAAAGAGGCTTATAGAGAAGCTTGTTAATGTTACATACATCGGCTCTTATGAGATGTGCCAAACCATTAACGAGGCTATATTTAAGGCAGATGGCGATGCAATAACGAAGAGAGATCTCTTTTATAACACGGATTTTTTAATCATTGATGACCTTGGAACTGAGATTGATACACAGATTAGCTCGAAGTCTATACTTGATTTGATTAATTATAGACTTAGTAAAAACCTAAAGACGCTTATCACGAGCAACTTAAATGTTGACGCTATAAAAGAAAAGTACGGAGAGAGACTATCGTCGAGGATACTGTCAAATTACTATATATATCGCTTTAAAGGACGCGATTTAAGATTAAGATAAGGAGTGATTTTATGTTAGATATAAAAAGAATCAGAAAAAATCCTGAAGAAGTTCTAGAAGCTTTAAAGAAGAGACACGGAAGCTTCCCAATCGAAGAGCTTCTTGAAGAAGATAAGAAGAGAAGAGAGCTTCTAACTGTTGTTGAGACTATGAAGCAAAAGCAAAATGCGATTTCGAAGGAAGTGCCTAAGCTAAAGAAGGCTGGCGAAGATGTCACTCAAATCTTTGAAGAGATGAAAGAGCTTTCAAACGAAATCAAAGATTATGATGCAAAAGTTAAGGAAATCGACGAGAAGATAGCTGATTACCTACTAAGCATACCGAACGTTCCTAACAAGGACGTTGTTTTTGGCAAGGATGATAGTGATAACGTCGAAGTAAAGAAGTATGGCACGCCAACTGAGTTTGACTTCGAGCCAAAGGCTCACTGGGATCTAGGAACAGACCTTGATATACTTGACTTTGACAGAGCTGGCAAGATAGCTGGATCAAGATTTTCTATATTCAAAGGCGACGGAGCAAGACTTGAAAGAAGCTTAATTCAATTCATGCTTGATCTTCATACGCTTGAACAAGATTACACTGAGATGAGTACACCGTTTATGGTCAATAGAGCATCGATGCTAGGTACAGGACAATTGCCAAAGTTTGAAGACGATATGTTCTACTTGCCATCAAAGGACTTTTTCCTTGTGCCAACAGCTGAAGTACCTCTAACAAATATGCTTAGAGACGAAATTGTTGATGGCGCTGATCTACCTATAAACATAACTGAGTACACACCATGCTTCAGACAAGAAGCGGGCGCAGCTGGTAGAGACAACAGAGGCCTTATTCGTAACCACCAATTCGATAAGGTCGAACTTGTTAAGTTTGTTGAGCCAGAAACAAGCTATGATGAATTACAAAAGTTATTAGCGGATGCAGAAGCAGTTCTTCAAAAGCTTGAAATACCTTACAGAGTCGTTCAACTATCGACAGGCGACCTTGGTTTTACATCTGCAATGACATACGACATCGAAGTATGGATGCCAAGCTACGGCAGATACGTTGAAATATCAAGCTGTTCGAACTTCGAGGACTTCCAAGCGAGAAGAGCTAACATTAGATATAGAAATGAAGAAGGCAAATTAAATTTCGTTCACACACTTAACGGCTCAGGTCTTGCAGTAGGAAGAACATTTGCTGCGCTTGTAGAAAATTATCAAAATAAAGATGGTTCGATCACTATACCAAAGGCACTACAAAAGTACTTTGGCAAGGACCGCATAGTTAAAAAAGAAAAATAGATTAAAAGACTATAGTAAGTAAAAATTATTAAGTAAGTAAAATAAGTAAACAAAGCATGTAAAATAATTAAAGAAAGCAAAAACACTATACAAAGTAAAAATACTATATAAAGTAAAAACACTAAACAAGGCAAAATTACTAAAGCAAGTAAAAATACTATAGAAAGCAAAAATGCAAAGTATGTAAAAAAACTAATCTAAGTAAAAGTGCCAAGTAAGCAAAAAAATTAACAAGGCAAAAATAAATTAGAGCTATGTATATCAATCGATACGCATAGCTCTTTTCTTATCTTTATTAATTAACTTTAGTCTTCATTTACATAAGCTTTCACTATCTCACCTACATAGACATAGTGAAAGTCATGCTCTGGATAATTCTTCTTAAGTATGTCTTGATCAATAAAGCCTTCCTCGTGCAAAACGCCTTTATAAACTTTTCTGCAGACCAAAACCATCTTCGCTTCCTTAAAGTAAACGCTGCCATCACTAAAGACAGGCGTCAAAGATGTCTTTGCGATTTTATCTTCATCGCGGCCGCTGTGAGTGCCAAGGTACATTAAATCTTTCTTGTATGCTTCATCAAAAAAGCTTAGCGTGTAATAATCATTCTTATCAACAAAGACCCTCGTATATCTTTGTGGTCTTAAGTAGATGACCGACGTTGGCATATCGCCGTTCCATATAGCGCCCAAGTGGCCCCATTGCGCAGTCATTGTGTTAAACGACTTTTCATTACCCGCGCTCACAAGCATCCATTCTTTGCCAATCAGCGTCATCGGATTAAATTTTAACTCCTTCATATCAATAGCTTTTAAGCTCATACCATCACCCCTTATATAAATTATATCACAAAGAGCATGAAGATATTAATAAAATTTACATTGCTAGTCTAGAAAAATATATCTCTTTGTGTTATAATAATCTTTGGTGAGTATATGAATTTATTAGTCAAAATATTTTTAGTGTTTTTCAAGATAGGCCTCTTTAGCTTCGGCGGGGGCTATGCTATGATGCCACTTTTCGAAAAGGAAATCATCAATGGCCTTCATTGGATAAGTTACTCGGACTTTATAGACATAGTTGCCATCGCACAAACAACACCCGGACCCTTCGCGGTTAACTCGGCTACCTTCATAGGCAACAAGCTAGCAGGCTTTTGGGGCAGCGTTGTCGCGACACTTGGAGTGACACTACCAAGCTTTATTATCATGAGCATAATATTTTTGACGATAAACAAATTTAGAGACTCAAATGCAATCAAAGTATCGATTAGGGGCATAAGACCAGTTGTTTTAGCGCTTGTCCTAGCGGCAGTCGTAACCATTGGCAAGGGCGCCATCATCGATTACAAGTCCATAATCATAGCTATCGCAGCTTTTGTATTAGTTAGAGTCAAAAAGCTTAACCCCATACTTCTTATGGCTGTGGGCTTTTTAGTCGGCATAGTGCTTTACAGGTGATGATATGAAGATACTTGATTTATTTTTTACATTCTTTAAAATAGGTGCCTTCACTTTGGGAGGCGGCTTTCCCATGCTACCAATAATTGAGCGTGAGATAGTTACAAAGAAAAAACTGATGTCAGACGAAGAGTACATAGACTCGATAAGCCTTGCGCAAACAGCACCAGGGCCTATCGCAGCAAACATCTCGATACTTGTTGGCTACAGGATATATGGTTTTTGGGGTGCGATCGCTGCCTTTTTTGGCGCGGTACTGCCAAGCTTTATGATCATACTAGTCATATCGCACTTCTTTATGGGCGTGCAAGACAGTCCATATGTGCAAGCAGCCTTCAAAGGCGTTAGACCAGTTGTGTGCGCACTAGTATTTGCAGCACTTGTAGGCTTAGTAGAGAAAGCCCACCTAAACAAATTCGAGTACGCAATAAGCATATTAGCTTTTTTAATAGTTGTGTTTTTAGATGTCAATCCCATCTTCGTCATCATTGGCGGCGTTGTGATTGCTTTAAGCAAAGATAAATTTATTAATAAATAGAAATAGGAGGTTATTATGGATTTATTTGAAGAATTAAAAGTTGAAGTAAAAGAAAAACATCCATCGATTGTTTTTCCAGAAGGTGAAGATGAAAGAGTTTTAAAGGCTGCTTTCAGATTAAAAGAAGAAAATATTTTAGAACCAATAGTTCTAGGCAAGAGAAGTGAGGTAGAGGAAACTGCAAAGGCTATAGGCAAGGACCTTGCTAATATCAATTTCATCGACCCAGCTGAAGCTAAGGACATTGATGAGATGGCTCAAAAGTTCTTTGAAAGAAGAAAGGGCAAGATCACTCTAGAAGACGCTAAGGCGCTACTTCTTAAGGACGTTAACTACTTCGGAACTATCTTAGTATATATGAATAAGGCAGATGGACTTGTATCAGGCGCTTGCCATGCTACAGGCGATACAGTTAGACCAGCACTTCAAATCATTAAGATGAAGGAAGGCTACAAGAAGACTTCAGGCGTTTTCGTTATGGTTAAGGGCGACGAAAGATATATCTTCGCTGACTGCGCCATAAACATCGCACCTGATTCAAATGACATAGCAGAAACAGCTATACTATCAAATATAACAGCAAAGAGCTTCGGCGTTGATCCAAAGATCGCTCTATTAAGCTTCTCAACAAAGGGCAGTGCTAAGTCAGACGAAACAGAAAAAGTTATCAAGGCACTTGAAATAGTTAAGGAAAGAGACGCATCCATCGCCGTAGATGGAGAGCTTCAATTCGACGCAGCCTTCGTACCAACAGTTGCTGAAAAGAAGGCAAAGGGCTCAGACATCGCAGGTCATGCGAACGTATTCATATTCCCATCACTAGAAGCAGGTAACATTGGATACAAAATTGCACAAAGACTTGGCGGCTACGACGCTATAGGACCTATACTTCAAGGCTTAAACAGCTCAGTTAACGATTTATCAAGAGGCTGCAACTCAGACGACGTTTACAAACTTGCTTTAATCACAGCAAAACAAGCTTTATAATGATACTCGTAATGGCAGTCGACGCCAAATGGGCGATTGGCTACAAAGGAGACATGTTAACAAGGATACCAGAGGACCTCAAGCATTTTAAAGAGATGACCATGGGTGGCGTCTTAGTCATGGGACGAAAAACCTTCGACGCGACAGGCGCACTTCCTGGCAGAGAAACGATCATTGTATCACGCTCACTTAAGGAGATGGATGGCGCTCACATTGCTCACAGCCTTGACGATTTAAGAAAGATGATAAAAGAAAAATTTTCAGACAAGAAAATTTTCTTAGTTGGCGGCGCGAGCCTTATAGACCAGCTTATAGATGAGGTGGACGAGGCAGAGATTACCTTTATTAAGAAAGACTTCGAGCCTTATGACACAGTTATGAGAAATCTCGATAAGGATGAAGCATTTGAGCTAGTTCAAACAAGCGAAGAATATGCTTATCAAGATATGAAATTTGAGTATAGAAGATACAAAAGAAAATAAGGAGACAATTTTCTTCAATATTAAACGAACCAAGGAAATATTCTAAGGTTCGTTTTTTGATGTAAAAATTTTCTATATGTGATATAATTAATGTATATAACATATTTTAAGGAGAGAATTATGGCAGAGATTAGAGAGAATAACGAGACAGCTCAAAGAGCTGAACTATATAGGAAGATCTGGTCCATCGCAGATGATGTGCGCGGCGCTGTTGATGGCTGGGACTTTAAACAATACATACTAGGCATACTTTTTTACCGTTTTATATCAGAAAATATCACAGAATTTTTTAACAATGCTGAGCACGAAGCAGGCGATCCAGACTTTGATTACGCTCAAATAAGTGATGAAGAGGCAGAAAAGTATTTTAGGCCAAATACAGTTGAGGACAAAGGTTTCTTTATATTGCCAAGTCAATTATTTGAAAACGTAGTTAAAGATGCTAATCTTAACGAAGACCTTAATACAGACCTTGCTAATATATTTAAAGCCATAGAAGCAAGTGCCATCGGTTTCAGGTCAGAAGATGACATAAAAGGACTTTTTGAAGATGTTGACACTACAAGTAACAAACTTGGAGCGACAGTTGCCGAAAAGAATAAAAGGCTTAGAGATATTTTAAATGGCATAGCCAGCATAAACTTTGGACGTTTCGAAGATAACGATATAGACGCCTTTGGCGATGCCTATCTTTATTTAATCTCGAATTATGCAAGTAACGCAGGAAAATCAGGCGGAGAATTTTTCACACCACAAACAGTTTCAAAATTACTCGCAAGACTTGTTATGCAAGGCAAGATAGCTATTAACAAGGTATATGATCCTACGTGTGGCAGTGGAAGTCTACTTTTGCAGATGAAAAAGCAGTTTGATGCACATATAATTGACGAAGGTTTCTTCGGCCAAGAGATAAATATGACAAACTTTAACCTTTGCCGTATGAATATGTTTTTGCACAATGTTAATTACAATAACTTTTCCATCAAAAGAGGCGATACTTTATTAAATCCGCTTCATAACGATGAAAAGCCATTCGATGCCATAGTCTCAAATCCGCCATACTCAATAAAGTGGGTTGGTGACAAGGATCCAACACTGATTAACGACGTACGTTTCGCACCAGCAGGTAAGCTCGCGCCTAAGTCATACGCCGACTACGCCTTCATCATGCACGCACTTAGCTACCTTTCAAGCAAGGGTAGAGCAGCCATAGTCTGCTTCCCAGGCATTTTTTATCGTAAAGGCGCTGAAAAAACCATCCGTAAGTATTTAGTTGACAATAACTTTATCGACTGCGTTATACAGCTGCCAGAAAACCTATTCTTTGGCACATCAATCGCCACATGCGTTTTAGTTATGGCAAAAAACAAGACAGAGAACAAAATTTTATTTATAGACGCTTCAAAAGAATTTAAAAAAGAAACAAATAACAATATTTTAGAAGATAAAAATATTGACAATATTTTAAACGAGTTTATCGATAGAAAAGAAGTAGAATACTTCTCGAGATATGTCGATGTTAAAGAAGTGGAAGAGAACGACTATAACCTTTCAGTGTCGACCTATGTTGAAAAAGAAGACACTAGAGAGAAAATCGATATAAAAGTACTTAATAAAGAGATAGAAGAGACCGTTAAAAAGATAGATGAGCTAAGAGCTTCGATCGATGCAATAGTTAAGGAGCTTGAAGATGAGTAAAATAGAGGTAAAAGTGGTAATCAACTATAAGTTGACAACCACTCAATTGAGTTATAATAATGAGGACGTTAGCTATGAGTAAAATAGATGAAATGTTAAAAAATGAAAAAGTTGAATGGAAAAAGCTTGGGGATGTTTGTGAATTTAAGAGAGGAAAGTCAATAACGAAGAAAAATGTTAAAGAGGGAAATATTCCAGTTATCGCAGGGGGGCAACAACCAGCTTATTATCATAATGAATTTAACAGGTCAGGTCAAACTATAACAGTAGCTGGAAGTGGAGCTTATGCTGGATTTTTGGGCTTTTGGGAAGAACCAATTTTTTTAAGCGATGCTTTTTCAATAGAGCCATGTGATTTATTAAACAAAAAATATTTATACTATTATCTATTAAATATGCAAGATAAAATATATGAATTAAAAAAAGGCAGCGGCATACCTCATGTATATGGCGAAGATATGGCAAGGCTGATGATATCGATCCCTTCATTGGAAGCTCAAGAAAAAATTGTAAAAATACTTGACAAATTCACAAATTATGTTACAGAATTACAGTCAGAATTACAGTCAGAATTACAGTCAAGAAATAAACAATATGATTACTATAGGGACTTGCTTCTAAGCGAAGAGTATTTAGATAAAGTGATAAACAAACATGATTTATATAAATATGAATTAAAAGAAAAAACTTTAGGCGATGTAATAAAATTAAAAAATGGAAAAGACTGGAAAACTTTATCTGAAGGAAATATACCTGTTTATGGCAGCGGTGGTCCAATGAATGTTGGTGTTAACAAATTTTCTTATGATAAAGAAACAGTTTTGATACCTAGAAAAGGATCAATAGATAACATTTTTTATTTAAACGAACCTTTTTGGAATGTGGATACAATTTATTACACAGAGATTGATAAAAAATTATTAAATGTAAAGTACTTTTATTATTTTATGAAAAACATAGATTTATTATCATTAAGCATTAATCCAACAAGACCAAGTTTAACTCAAGAAATAATAAATAATATAAGAATAAAACTTCCACCAATTGAAATACAAGAGAAAATTGTTGAAATTCTTGATAAATTTCAAGCTCTTACTCAAAATGTAAGTGGATTACTTCCTGATGAGATAGAAAAAAGAGAAAAGCAATATGAATATTACCGCGAAAAATTATTAGCTTTTGACACTGAATGTACTAGTGGGGGGGGGTACCAACTACTAAGTAAAGACTATATAAGTCTATTAACCCAAGCAGGATATTTAGTCGGAGTAAAAGTTTTTGAACTTAGACATAAGTCATTAGGCAACATAGGCGTGTTCGAAAATGGCAAAGGAATGCCTAAGAGTATATTTAACGAAAAAGGTAATGTTGGAGCAATCCATTATGGGCATATATATACTAAATATAATTTGTGTGTAAGAAACCCGATAGTGAAAGTAACTGTGCAAAATGCCGAGAAGCTTAAAAAAGTTTATACTGGCGATTTAGTAATTACAAAAACATCTGAAAATATTGAAGACGTAATGAAAACTGTAGCTTATTTAGGTAGTGAGAGTGTTGTAACTGGTGGCCATGCAGCTATATTTAGACATAATGAAAATCCAAAGTATTTATCACATGTATTTAATGGAGCAAATTATTTCATAAGACAAAAGAATAAGTTGGCAAGAGGTGTTAAAGTTATTGAACTATCAACTAAGGATATGGAAAAAATTAAAATACTTATTCCACCAAAACCTATTCAAGAATATATTGTATCCATTCTTGATAAGTTTGAGGCGCTAAGTCAATCAACTACTGAGGGCTTAAGACGCGAGATTGAATTACGCGAAAAACAATATGAGTATTACAGGGAAAAACTATTGACATTTGAAAAATAAATGAGGTGATTTTATGAGCGAAGAATTAAAAAACTATGGCTCGTCTGCCATTGCCGAGATGACGGGCAGCATCATACTAGCTAAGTATGAGAAAGACAGTTCGGCTCATGACAAGGCATACCAAAGCGAGGCAGATCTTGAGAGGGAGCTGATTGAAAATTTAATATCTCAAGGCTACGAAAGATTCAAAGCGAGTTCGAATGAGGACCTTTATAAGAATTTGAGAGACAAGATTGAAAAATTAAATAAGGTTTTATTTACTGATGATGAGTGGAGACGCTTTCTCACTGAGTATCTTGATGCGCCTAATGATGGTATTGTCGAAAAAACTAGAAAAATTCAAGAGAACTACATCTACGACTTTAAATTTGATAACGGCGATTTGAAAAATATTAAAATTATTGACAAGAAAAATATTCATAATAATTATATGCAAGTGATGAATCAATTTGTACAAGTAGGTAAAAAGAAGACTAGATATGATGTTACTATACTAGTCAATGGTTTACCTCTAGTTCATATTGAACTTAAGAAGCGCGGCGTTAATATAAGGGAAGCGTTTAATGAGATTCACAGATATTCTAAAGAAAGTTTTAACGCTGACAGCTCTTTATATAAGTTTGTACAAATTTTTGTTATATCTAACGGAACATTAACAAGGTATTTTGCGAACACTCTTGAGAGAAACAAAAATAATTACGAGTTCACTTGTGAGTGGGCTGACGCCAAGAACAAGGCCATCCACGACCTAGTTGACTTCACTAAGACTTTCTTCGAGAAGAGAGTTATCTTAGAGGTATTAACTAAGTACTGTGTATTTAACTCGCAAAATGTTCTTATGATTATGAGGCCATATCAAATAGCGGCAACTGAGAGGATTCTTTGGAAGATTAAGTCATCTCATGAAAGTAAAAGCTATGGCTCAGCTGCGGCTGGCGGCTTTATCTGGCATACAACTGGTTCGGGTAAGACGCTAACTTCATTTAAAACGGCTAGACTTGCGACTGACTTGGACTTCATCGATAAGGTTTTCTTTGTCGTTGACAGAAAAGATTTGGACTACCAAACTATGAATGAATATAAAAAATTTCAAGAGGACTCTGTCAATGGCAGCAAGGATACTAAAGAGCTAAAGAAGTCTATCGAGAAGGATGATAACAGGATAGTGGTTACTACCATTCAAAAGCTTAATGAATTTGTTAAAAAATATCCTGAACATGAGATTTATGACAAAGAGTGTGTACTTATATATGATGAGTGCCACCGCTCACAATTTGGCGATGCACAAAAAAATATTCGTAGAAGTTTTAAAAAGTACTACCAATTTGGCTTTACTGGCACACCGATATTTGCTGAAAATTCATTAAGTGGTGAGACAACATCGTCGATATTTGGTGCTCAGCTGCACTCGTATGTAATTACTGACGCGATTCGCGATGGAAAAGTTTTAAAATTTAAGGTTGACTACAACAATATTAAGAGCAAGTTCAAAGAGGCCGAAAAAGAAAGTGATGAGAAGGAGCTTAAAAAATACGAGAGCAAGATGCTTCTTCATCCTGAGAG
>NZ_CAKPYL010000020.1 GCF_934202865.1 uncultured Fenollaria sp.
TTTATACATAACATCGATGACGCCGCTTTGTACATCGTTTAGGCCAAGCATCTTAGATAATAAAACTGGACCTATATCAGTAACAGATGCTCTTAGCGGAACACCTTTTTTATATATATCAAAAATTTCAACAGGGAAGCTATCAACTTGGTAGTCATCTATACCAAGCTTAGCAAGTCTTTCGTCAATCTTTTCATTTCTCTCGCCGTTCTCAGCTAGACTCATAATGTCGCCTTTAACATCGGTAATGAATGTGTTGATGCCGTCGTTATTAAGCATCTCAATAATTACTTTTAGAGTAACAGTCTTACCAGTACCAGTCGCTCCAGCTATGATGCCGTGTCTGTTTAGCATCTTAGAGTTCAAATATACTTTTTCATTTTCTCCACCTAGTAAATATTTCATAAAATCACCTCTCAGGACTATTATAACACATTTTGAAGATTAAAAATAGTCTTGCAAAATAATAATTTATATGATAATATAAATATGTGAAAGATTAAATTTTAAGGAGGATATTTTGGAAATAAATAAGGAAGTAGTCGCTAAAGTATGCGGCAAAGAAATTAAAAAAGAAGACGTTGTTAACTTTGCAAATATGCTTGGACCACAACTAACTATGCAGTTCCAATCAAAGGACGGAGTGAAGAAATTAGTTGAAGAGATGGTTAATCAAGCGATGTTATATAATAATGCTATCGATGAAAAATTAGACGAGAGTGAAGAGTATAAAATTGAGATGGCGAAGGCTAAAGAAAATATCTTAACTAATATGGCTTTTAAAAAGGCTCTTGAATGTGACGAAGCAACAGATGAAGAACTTAAGAACTATTATAATGAATTTAAGGATGAATTTTCTGAGCCTGAATCAAGATCTGCTAGCCACATACTAGTTGATAACGAAGATAAAGCTAAGGACATCAAGGCTAAAATTGATAAGGGTGAGGACTTTGCGAGCCTTGCTAAAGAACACTCTGCATGCCCATCTAAGGCTAATGGTGGAGACTTAGGTACTTTCCACAGAGGACAAATGGTTAAAGAATTTGACGACAAGGTATTCTCAATGAACATTGGAGAAATATCTGAGCCAGTTAAAACTCAATTTGGCTACCATATAATCAAGTTAAATGAGATTAACGATGCAAAAACTAGGTCATTTGACGAAGTTAAAGATGAAGTGCGTGCTCATGTTATGCAAATTAAACAAATGAACGCATTTAAGGCAGTTATTGACAGCTTAAAGGATAAATACAAACCAGAAATATTTGTTTAATGAAAGGATATGAGAGCTGATGAGGCTTGAATTATTTGATTTTATAGATGACACTATAGATTTACTTGAAGAAAATAACGATAAATTGGAAGAAGTATTAGAGATATTGGAAAATTTCTTTACTAATACATTCTGTGCTAAGGATCACTTTTTAGCCGCAAGAGGCAGAGTTAAGGAAGCTACTTCACTTAGAGAGAAGATACTTAGAAACAATTTATACACTGAGTACAAGACGCCAGAGAACCTTATGGAGAACATCTCAGACATCATAGGTGTTAGAATTGAATGTAGGTTCATTGACGACGAAAAGAAAATTTATAGAGACTTACTAAACTTATTCAATTATAAAGAGGACAGGGGATACTACTCAAGCCATATCAATAAAAAGATATATCTAAAGCTATCTGAAGAGCAACCACAATTACAAAAGAATGGTTTTGAGATCTACAAGATAGATGGCAAGTATGTTGATGATGACGGCAAGAAGATTCACTTTGAGCTTCAAATAAAGTCACTTGTCAATGTATTCTGGGGAGACATAGACCACAAAGTCTTATATAAGAACTACAACTACGTACTTACAGAAGATTTCTTTATAGACATCATGGCAACTATTAAGGATAATTTAACTATGGTTGATAGGCAGCTTATGAGTGTTTATAACCATCTTAATAGGTCTGACTCAACGATACAGGTTAATAAGAAGAAGCAACTTGTTAAGCTTGTATCAAAGACTATACATGATATTTTCAAATCAAAGGTTAAGAGCGATTTAGGTTATATTATAGACTACAAGGATTCCTGCGACATGATTAGCGAGTACTTATTTATGAAGGCTCAAAGAAAATCTGCTAAGGACATATCACAAGAGTTTGTTGATTTAGTAGGAAGATTATCAGATATACAGGAAAATCTTGGCCCTATAACAAACTATATAGAGTTTGAGAGAAAGCCTGTGTTTAACGATACTTTCACTCAAAGCTTAGGTGACGAAATACTAAAACTTATAAATACTGATTTTAAGTGGAATTTATTCTTTAGGATAATATTTATTATTGAAAAGGGTACTAATGTTGAAGACTTTGAAGGATTCATAATATTCTTAAGATACAAGTTCTATGAATCAGTTGCTCTAAGTATTAGAAATAAGGATATGTCAAAGGAAGAGAAAGAGTTTATAATTAACTACTACCTTGATCAAATAAGCTATGCTTTTAAGAAAAAACCTGAACTTTCATTTATAACTGATGAAAATATTAACGAAATTAATAAAAATATTAGTCTTGAATTAGTTAATATATCTAATTTTGAGGACTTTTCCGAACAAATTTTAGAAAGAGGAGAAACAGATGAGTAAAGATAAAGATTTTATTGACGAACACGATTGCTGCTGCCACGACGAAGACTGCGGCTGCGGACATGATCACGAACATGATGATTGCGACTGTGAAGACACAATGATCATCACTTTAGATGATGGAACAGAGCTTGAATGCGCTGTACTTGATCTATTTAATTACAAAGGAGACGACTACATCTTCTTGTTCCCACTAGACGTAGAAGAGGAAGAAGAGTACGTGTATCCTTATAAGTACATCGAGCATGAAAATGGTGTCGATGTTGAACTAGAAGTCGTTGATGACGCAATCATAGACGAACTTATGGAAGAATTTTATAATAAAAACGAGGTAGATGAGTAATATTATAAGCTTTGAGGAAGAGAAAAAACTATATAGAGTATACTCAGAGTACTTAAGAAACAAATTTCATACTAAAGTTTATAAGCTTCCTATCAGTTTAAACATAACTTGTCCCAATAGAGATGGATCAAAGGCTTATGGCGGCTGCATATTTTGCACAGCAGAGGGAGGCAGCTTTGAGAATTTATCTAACAAACTATCTGTCAAAGAGCAGATTGAACAAAACAAGATAAATATCACGAAGAACCATAAGGCTACTAAGTTCATAGCTTATTTTCAAAACTTTTCTAATACTTATATGCCACTAGATCAGTTTAAGGAAAATATTATGAACGCGATTCAGGAAGATGTTGTTGGAATTAACATATCGACAAGGCCTGATTTAATCTTCGATGATTACATGAAGTTTTTGAGGGACGTAAAGGATGAGTATAATCTTGAGATAACTGTTGAACTGGGCTTACAGAGCTCAAATGATGAGACGCTTAAGATATTAAACCGCTGTCACAATACTAAGGACTATATAGATGCGTGTGAAACATTATCCAAGTATGGTCTAAGAAAGGCAGCTCACTTGATACTTGATTTGCCATGGGATAGCGTAGATGACATATATAATGACGCTAGGCTCATTAACATGACAAAGACGGATGAAGTTAAACTACATAGCTTATATATCATGGAAGGAACTAAGATAGCCCAGATGTATAAAGCTCATGAGTTTAAACTCTTAAACAGAGAAGACTATGTAGATAGAGTAGAAATTTTCTTAACTCATATAAAAGATGATATAATTATACAAAGATTGGTCGGAAGGTCCGATGAAGAGGGAACGATTCATTGCAACTGGGGCGAATCTTGGTGGAGAATAAAAGATTCCATATTAGAACAAATGAAAAGAAAATCAAATTACCAAGGTAAATATTTTAAGGAGGATGATTTTTATGGTTAAATTAATCTTAGGAGCAAAAGGTGCAGGAAAGACTAAGTGGTTAATCAATGGTGCTAACGATGACATTAAGTCAGGTAACGGCAACATTACGTTCTTAGATGTTGAGGACGAACACATATTTTCTCTAGACACTAACGTTAGACTTATTAACTTAAGTGACTATAGTGTAAATTCTATTGAAAAGTTCTATGGCTTCTTGCTTGGAATGCTATCTATGGACTTCGACCTAGAAAAAATTTATATCGACAGTATTTATAAGATTATCGATATTAAGAAAGAAGATTTAAAATGCTTAGTAAAGAATTTAGATGAAATTTCTGAAAAGCATGATGTAGACATACTTATCAACGTTGACTACGTAGCTGATGAAGTAGACAGTGACTTAAGGAGTTATGTAGAAGAAGTTAAATAATTAGAAAGTGGTATTTAATGCTTTATGTAAAGAGGAAGAATCTTTTTGAGGTATTTTTCGAGAAGAGACATTCTTTGATCATACAGTTCAACAACGGTGACTTGACAAAGAAGGAGTTTCTTCAAGAGAATTTCAATTTTATTACTAGTCTAAACATCAAACCTTTTATTAAGATTGATTCATTTGAAAAGGGCATGTTTAACTACCAATACTATAACTCACTTGCTAAGTATTATCTGATGCTTGCAAACGAGATAAAAAATACAAACAAGCACAAAAAGTATTTTGTTGAGTACAAAAACACTGGGCTAAGTTTGTATCATCAAAAAGATTTAACGACTATAAGCATACTAAGGCTGGTTGACTTTGAGAATGTTGATGCTTACTACGTTAAAACAAATTCAAAGTTCTTAAATGGCAAGCTTTATGAGATAGTCTTAAGTGACTATAATGAAGCAATCTTCCATTCGAAAGCTTTGTGGCTTGTAGACATTTTGAGAGAGAAGAACGTTTTTAGTGAAAAGAAGAAAGAGTCGGTAATAGATTCGTATATAAATAAACTCTACTAGTTTTAGTAGAGTTTGTTTTTTATATTAAGTTTTCCTTTAGAATAGTATTTGCTCTCTATCATTAAAGAAAGCTTTGTATGCAAGCGATGTAAATATGCTTGTAGTGATGCCGACAGTTCCGACTATAGATATCATGATCGTTATTTGATATAGTATAGCAGACATCGGGTCAGTCCCCGATAGTATTTGGCCTGTCATCATGCCAGGCAAAAGCACTATGCCCATGCCAAGCATTGAGTTAAGTGTCGGTAGTATGGCTGAGCTAAATGCTTCTCTCGATATTCTTAACACAGCATCCTTAGGTTTTGCCCCAAGCATAAGTGCCGACTCAATCGTATCTCTTTGGTCATTGAGAGAGTTTTTATAAGAGTTAATAGCAAGACTCATGCCCGTCATAGTATTACCAATAAGCATTCCTGAGATAGTTATAAAGTACCTTGGGTCGTACCATGGTCTAGCGCCTACAACGACTATGATGTAGTAGAATATTGACACTAAACTCGATCCTATAAAGCATATAGCTATAAGCTCTTTAAGCTTGATAGATTTAACCTTGCTTCTTTTGTAGACATTAAATATTGCAAACGCTTCCATAATTATAAGTATTAAAAGTGTTATCCACGGACTATCGCTCTTTAAAATGTATTTTAGTAAGTAGCCTGTTATAATTAATTGGATTGTCATTCTTAGTGAAGCGACTATGATTAGTCCTTGATTTGATAGACCCTTTATCTTTGAAATTATTAGCAGTACTATGATAAATGCAAAAGATAGGGCGAGCTGTAATATTGAAATTTCAGTTACCATACTAGGCCTCCTTAATTGTCGCTGTCTTATTCTTGATGTTAATCACTTGATCAGCAAGGGAGAATAGTTTTTCTGAGTGCGATACCATAATTATCTTCTTATCTCTTTCTTTTAAGTACTTAATCACATTACTTATAAGCTTGTATTCGGTCTCTTCATCAAGTGACGATGTTGGCTCGTCAAATAGATATACTTCAGCATCCATTGCCAAGACTCTCGCTATCGATAGTCTAGTCTTTTCTCCGCCAGAGAAGTCCTTTGGATTATCGTTAAGATTTTTATCAAGCAAAACTATATCAAGCAGTTTTTTTAGTTTCGCATCATCAAGAGCGTCTATATCACTGAATTTTCTAGCTATATTTAAATTGTCTCTCACATCTCCATCAAAGATAGCGGGGAATTGAGACTGCATAATAACTTTTCTTCTTAATTCATGCGCTTTGAATGACTTAATATTGTCGCCTTTGTATAAAATATCGCCGTTATCAGGGCTTATAAGGTTATCAAGCATCTTTAAGAGAGTAGATTTACCGCTGCCGCTCGGACCCATAATCATAGTAAGGCCACTATCACCAATAGACAGATGCTCTATGCTAATAATATCTTTGAATTTTACATTTTTCAGTTCAAACATCTTAATCCTCCATATAAATCAGCTCTTCATATAAGGCATCAAGCTTCTCATCAATCTCAGTAAGTTTAAAGTTCAAATCGTTAACTCTGTCTATGTCGTCGTATATATCTGGATTTGCAAGCTCATTATGAATCTTATCCTTATGTTTTTCAAGCTCTGAAATTTCTTTTTCAATAGCATCCTTAGCTTGTTTTTCTTTTTTAAGCCTTTCTTTTTCTTCTCTTTCTCGTTTTTTATTCAGCTTCGCTTGCGTTTTTGTAATTTCTTCAGGCTCTTCTAAAAAGGCTTCTTCCTCACGCATACGCTTTTTCTTGTCAAGATAATAGTCATAATTACCTAAAAATTCATGAATACCATCGGCTTTTAGCTCAAGTATTTTATTTACAACTTTATTTAAAAAATATCTATCGTGGCTAATTACAAGCAAGGTTCCTTCGTATGAATTAAGAGCTTCTTCTAAAACTTCTTTTGATTCGATATCCAAGTGATTTGTAGGCTCGTCTAGAACAAGGAAGTTTACATCAGAAAGCATTATCTTACATAGAGAAACTCTAGCTTTTTCTCCGCCAGATAATTCATCTATCATCTTATATATATCATCATCAATAAATAAGAATTTTGCAAGCGCTTTTCTTAACTCAAAGTAAGTAAGGCGAGGGAAGCTGTCCCATATCTCTTCGGCTATGGATTTGTTCACGTCAAGCTTTTCTAGCTCTTGATCAAAGTAGCCGACATTGACATTAGTCCCAAAGCGTATTTCACCAGAGTCATGACTTTCTTCACCAAGAATAATTTTAAATAGAGTTGACTTACCAATACCATTAGCACCGATGATGCCGACATGCTCACGCTTATATATGTTAAAGTTTATATCATTTAATAGTTTAAAATCACCAAAGCTTTTATTGATATTTTCAACAGCTAAGACATCATTACCAGACTCGACCTTCATCCTAAACTTGAAATTGATCTCGCTGTCATCATTAACATCACTTAAGAGCTCAATCTTAGCAAGCATCTTCTCACGCGATTTTGCCTTAATAATGCTTTTTTCAGTAGCGTAGGACCTAAATCTTCTGATAATCTCTTTTTGTCTTTCAATTTCTTTTTGCTGATTGATATAAGCCTTCTCTTGAATTGCTTCATTTATCTTTCTTTGCTTGATATATTGCTCGTAGCCCATATTGTACTCATGAGTAGTGTGATCCTTTATAAGAATAACCTTGTTGCAAGTCGCATTTAAAAAGTATCTATCGTGGCTGACCATAACAACAGTCTTATTAAATGAATTGATGTATTCTTGAAGGAATTCCATTGAGTCAATATCAAGATGGTTAGTCGGCTCATCTAAGAAAAGTATATCGGATTCTTGTATAAGTGCCTTTGCAAGCATTAGCTTAGATTTTTGCCCGCCGCTAAGAGAGTTAAAAGCCTGATCAAATTGATCTTCGACAAAACCAAGACCAGTCAAAACCTTTTTTATCTCAGCATCATATGTATATCCGCCTTTCTTTTCGAAGTCTTCAAGTAAAAAAGCATATCTATCCATGTTCTCTTGACTTGGGTCCTTGGCAAGGATATCTTCAAAATTCCTAAGCTCCTCCTCAAGATCAGTCAAGTGCTTCATGGACTTCTTCATCTCATCATAAACACTTAAAGAACTTCTGATAGTTGTATTTTGCTCAAGATAGGCGATTTTAGTGTCCTTAGAAATAAATATATCACCTTCATCATAATTAAGCATGCCAGATAGAATGTTAAGTAGAGTTGACTTTCCAGTACCATTCATACCAACTATGGCAACTTTTTCACCCTCATTTATATTAATAGAAACGTTTTCAAAAATTAACTTGTCTATAAAAACTTTTTTTATATTGTTACATGCTAGTACAGTCATAAAAACACCTCGCTTATATTATAACATAAATGAAAAAAATATTGCTAAGAAAATATCTATATGTTATACTATAATTGCTTTAATAATGAAAGGTGTGGAGATATGGCTCGCGATATTACAATAAATGCAATTAAAAGATTACCCATATACTATGTGATTTTTGAAGACCTATACGTAAGGGGTGTACATAGGGTTTCTTCAAGTGAGCTATCGTCTTACACAAAGTTTACTGCCTCTCAGATCAGGGCCGATCTAAATACTTTTGGCGCTGAGGGTAGACAAGGTTATGGATATAATGTTGAGACCATATACATGGACCTCAAAGGCGTTCTTGGTCTTGATTATAAAAAGAATTTAATTTTGACTGGTGTTGGCAATATCGGCCAAGCGATAATACAGTCGCGTGAGTTTGAAAGTAGCGGATTTAAATTCATCGGGCTATTCGATAGTAACCCTAATATGATAGGTCTTAGCTTTAATGGTATCAAAGTTAGAAACATTTCTGAGCTTGAGGACTTTGCTAAGAACAACACTATTGATATAGGTGTCATAGCTGTTACTAGTAATAGCGCGAGAGATGTTGCTAGGACTTATGAAAAGATTGGTATAAAGGCGGTTTGGAACTTTGCTCCGACTGTGCTTGATTTAGACAAGGACATCATAGTTGAGAACGTGCCATTATCAGAGAGCTTATTCACGCTAAACTATTTACTTAAATGTAAAAACGATGGCACTTTCACAAGTGACGATTATGTCAATAGGGCAAAGGACATTGTATATGATAAGGAATTAGGAAGATATAGACAGTCTAAAAAGAGGGGAAGACCTAGAAAGGAGAGTAAATAATGAAATTAGAATTAATCGACATTAAAAAATTCTTCGCTGGAAAAGAAGTTTTACACGGAATTAACCTAGAGACTAGTTCTGGTAGTTCAACTGCTTTTTTAGGAAGGAATGGAGCTGGCAAAACGACTACCATAAGGATACTTATGGACGTTTTTAAGGCTGACAGCGGCAAGATACTGATTGACGGCGCACCAATCGACAGAAAAGAGATTAAGCTAGGATATTTGCCTGAAGAAAGAGGCATGTACGCTAAAACTGCAATACTTGACCAGCTAATTTACTTTGGCAGAATTAAAGGGCTTACAAAAAAGGAAAGCCATGACAATGCTCTTGAGCTACTTGAAAAGGTTAAGCTAAGTGAATACAAGGCTAAAAATCTTGACACTTTATCAAAGGGTAATCAACAAAAGATACAAATCATTCAGACATTTATTAATAAGCCTGATATTATTATTCTTGATGAGCCATTCTCAGGTCTAGACCCAGTTAACTCTCAAATACTTATTGATCTAATCAAAGAAGCTGTTTCGAGCGGTACTTTATTAATATTCTCATCTCATCAAATGAGCCATGTTGAAAACTTTTGTGACAATATTGCTCTTATTAAAGACGGCAAAAATGTTTTAACTGGCAATCTTAAAGAGATTAAGAAAAATATGGGCGAGGGAAGATTAAGACTAAGTTTTTATAATGATGCTGTAAACTATTTACAAGATATATTTGATTTAGTTGGACAAGATAATGTTAGCATCAAAGATAATGACATCATCGTTAGAACAAGTAATAAAGCTGATGAACTTGCTAAGTTTGCTATTGGCAAGCACAATTTTAGAGCCATAGCAAAGTATGAACCAAGTCTTGAAGAGATATTCATAGAAGCGGTAGGTGATAAAGATGAAGAATAAAGTTGGATTAATAACATCATTTGAGTTTAAACAGCTTATAAAGACTAAGTCGTATAAGATAACTACAATAGTATTTTTCGTTCTTGCCTTATTAGGAGCTTTTGTTCCAAGACTTATACAAGGAAATATATTTAAGTCTATCACAGATGAATTTAACAAAACACAAAAGCTAGGTGTAATTATAAATGATGATAGTATTGACGAAAGCGAATTAAAATCATTTTTAAGTAATTATGAAGTTCATTTATATACTGACGAAGAAAAACTTAAAGATGATGTACTAAGTAAAGAGCTGGATAGAGGAGCAATAATTGATGTAGACTCAATTCTAAAATTTGTATTAAACTCTAAACTTACTGATATGGGTGATGGCTTAGACAGAGTCTTAAATGAATACAGATATAAAAAACTGATTGAAGCAGAAGGCATTGATTATGCAAAAATAAAAGCTTTACAGTTAAATCAATACCAAATAAATGAAGTAGTACTAGGAAAAGACTCAAAGCAAAACTATTTTATAATATACATTTTGTTATTCTTGCTTTATATGATTATACTAACATATGGCCAAATAACTGCAACATCAGTAGCTAAGGAAAAGAATGACAGAACTATGGAGTTGCTTATAACATCAACTAAACCAAAGTACTTGATACTAAGTAAAGTATTAGCGACTGTATTAAGTGCGGTTATTCAAGTTTCATTCTTGTTTATAGGCTTTGGTCTTGGATACTTATTTAATAAAGAGTATTGGTCAGACATTTTTAGCATAACAAGCGCACCAATACAAATCATAGCGATATTTATATTATTTATGATAGCTGGTTTCTTCTTATACTTATTTATCTTTGCTACACTTGGAGCACTAGTTAATAAGATTGAAGAAGTTAGCCAATCAATATCATCAGCTACTATATTAATAGTACTTGCTTATTTTGGAGCTATATTTGCGTTAACATCTGGATCAGAATCGAGCTTTGTTGCATTTTTATCATACTTCCCATTGACATCGCCATTCGTTATGTTCATTAGGGCGGGCATGGTAAATATATCAATCGTTGAAGTAGCTATATCTTTTGCAATACTAGTAGTATCAGCATACTTCATATATAAACTTGCATGCGATATCTATAGACTAGGAACGCTGCAATACGGAAACAGGATGACGCTTAAACAAGCGTTTAAAGCATTAAGAGAGGATAAAAAGACAAAGAGTAATGAATAAGATAATATTAAAGGGACAGATTAGCTTTGTCCCTTCTCATATATTTGAGTGCGGTCAAGCATTCAGATGGCAAAAGCTAGATGAAGAAGCATATAGATTTATATTTAGGGATATGGTCTTGGAGGCACGTGCCACAGATGATAGTATTGAAATAGTGGGCGATTTTTCAGATAAAAATGAAATTTTAAACTATTTTGACTTAAATACTGACTATAATGCAATTAAGAAGACGCTATCAGCTAATGATGAAGTTATTAGAAAAGCTATTGATTTTGGCGGCGGCATGAGGATACTTAAACAGGATCCATTCGAGACATATATTTCCTTTATTATTAGTGCCAATAATCAAATTAAGAACATTAAGAATACAATTAAGAAACTATCTCAAATGTACGGAGAGAAGCTAAATAATCCATTTGATGAAGAAGAGTACTATGCTTTTCCGAGTCCAGCGGCTCTGTCTAATGCAAAGCCTGAGGACATAAAGGAGTATGCAAGAGCTGGCTTTAGATCTGAAAGGATAGTTATTGCTTCAAAAATGGTTCAAGAGGATATAATAGATTTTGAAGAGCTTAAAGAAAGAAGCGTAGACGATATTAGAAAAACTTTATTAGAAGTGCCTGGTATAGGCGAGAAAGTCTTTCAATGCATACTACTCTTTGGACTAGGTAGAACTGATTCATTCCCAGTCGATGTTTGGGTTAAGAGAGTTATGGAAGAGCTTTACTACGGTGGAGAAGAGAGAAATAAGAAGCTTATACAAGAGGATGGCATGAGAAGATTTGGCGATTTATCGGGCTATGCACAGCAATATCTTTTCTACTACATGAGAGAAAATTATAAAAAGATGAAAAAAGAAGAGGAAAAGCAAGATAATTAATAAATAATAATGATAGATATGAATAAATACGATTATATTATCTTGTATATTTGAGGTATATTTACTACAATATAATTGTTAGCACTCAATAGAGACGAGTGCTAACAAGAAAAATATTAACAATATTATAAGGAGGAATAAATTATGAATTTAAGACCAATATCCGATAGGATAGTTATTAAGAAATTAGAAGCAGAAGAAAAAACTAAATCAGGCATAGTACTACCAAGCGCTTCAAAGGAAGCTCCTGTTATGGCTGAAGTTATAGCTATAGGATCTGACATCGCTAATGATGAAAAGAAGGCAAAAGAAGTAAAAGTAGGAGATAAGGTTATATTCTCAACATATGCAGGAACAAGCGCAAAGATTGATGGCGTTGAATACACTGTATTAAAATTCGCTGACATCGTTGCAGTAGTTGAAGACTAGGAGGTAATTATATGGCAAAAGAAATTAAATTCAATGCAGATGCAAGACATAAAATGGAAGAAGGTATTAACATTCTTGCTAATACTGTAAAAGTAACACTTGGACCAAAAGGAAGAAACGTTGTTCTTGACAAATCTTTCGGTTCACCACTAATCACTAATGACGGTGTTACTATCGCTAAGGAAATAGAATTAGAAGATAAATTTGAAAACATGGGAGCACAATTATTAAAAGAGGTTGCTACTAAGACAAATGACATCGCTGGTGACGGTACAACAACAGCAACACTTCTTGCTCAAGCTATAATCAGAGAAGGACTTAAGAATATTGCAGCTGGCGCAAATCCAATGATTTTACAAAGCGGTATTAGAAAAGCAGTTGATAAAACTGTTGAAAGCATCAAATCATATTCAAAGAAAGTTGAATCATCAGAGGCTATAGCACAAGTAGCTTCAATATCAGCTGGAGATAAAGAAATAGGTAAACTAATTGCAGATGCTATGGATAGAGTTGGTAATGACGGAGTTATTACTGTTGAAGAATCAAAATCTATGGGCACTACTTTAGAAGTAGTTGAAGGTATGCAATTTGATAGAGGATACGTTTCAAGCTACATGGTAACAGATACAGACAAGATGGTAGCTGAACTTGACAATCCTTACATCTTAATAACTGATAAGAAGATAACAAATATACAAGAAATTCTTCCTGTACTAGAAGAAATTGTTAAACAATCAAAACCATTATTAATAATCGCTGAAGATATAGAAGGCGATGCTATGGCAACACTTGTTGTTAACAAACTTAGAGGCACATTCAACTGCGTTGCAGTTAAGGCTCCTGGCTTTGGCGACAGAAGAAAAGAAATGTTACAAGACATAGCTATATTAACTGGAGCTAAGGTTATTTCTGAAGAACTTGGATATGACCTAAAAGAAGCTACTATAGATATGCTAGGAACTGCTCAAAAAGTTAAAGTTGACAAAGAAACTACAGTTATCGTTAACGGAGCAGGCGAAAAAGATGAAATAGAAGCAAGAGTAAAACAAATCAAGACTCAATACGAAGCATCAGACTCAGACTTCGACAGAGAAAAACTTCAAGAAAGATTAGCTAAATTAACTGGCGGCGTAGCAGTTGTTCAAGTTGGTGCAGCTAGTGAAATTGAATTAAAAGAAAGAAAATTAAGAATAGAAGATGCTCTATCAGCTACTAGAGCAGCAGTTGAAGAAGGTATAGTACCAGGTGGTGGAACTGTACTTGCAGACTCAATCAAGGCACTAGAAGCTATAGTAGATGACTTTGAAGGCGACGAAAAGACAGGTGTTAAGATAATCTTAAGAGCACTACAAGAACCAGTAAGACAAATAGCTGAAAACGCAGGTCTAGAAGGATCAGTTGTAGTTGAAAACGTTATGAACGAAAAACCTGGCATTGGTTTTGACGCACTTAACAACAAATACGTTGACATGATTAAATCAGGTATAGTTGACCCAACTAAGGTAACTAGATCAGCACTTCAAAATGCAGCATCAGTAGCATCAATGATACTAACTACTGAAGCAGCAGTAGCAGACATTCCTAAGGATGATGCACCTATGGCAGGTGGCATGCCTGGCGGAATGCCAATGATGTAAAATCAATTAAATAAACTATAGAATAACTCATGGCTCAGGCTGTGAGTTATTTTTTTGCTTAATCTTGCATTTGATGCTTATATCAAGATAGATAAATCAATCTTCATCATCGCTGCTTTATCACTGCTATTTAAATGCACCTAACAGCGCTGCTAATAATACTTTAAAACGTTACAAAATCTTAAAAATATATTTACTTTAGCTCAGAGATATAGTATAATGTCTATGGTAATGGAGGGATGAAAGTGAAAAGAAAACAAATCATCGACACAATGGTAGTAGGCTTTGCATTGTTTGCAATGTTCTTAGGTGCAGGGAACTTAATTTTTCCGCCAACATTAGGAGCCATAGCAGGAGACCAATGGTTCAAAGCAATGATTGGCTTTATGATGACAGGTATTGGACTACCAATACTTGGAGTTGTAGCATCAGCAAAGGCAGGAGGAAGACTTGAAGATGTTGCGGGCAAAGTAAATAAAACTTTCTCAATTTTATTTGGCTCATTAATCATGATATGTATAGGACCCTTATTAGCGATTCCTAGAACATGCGCCACTACATATGAGATAGCAGTTCAACCACTATTTGGTAATGTTAGCCCGATACTAGTATCTATAATCTTTTTTGGATTGACATTATTTTTTACGTTAAATCAATCAAAAGTTGTTGACAAGATAGGTTCGATACTTACACCAATACTATTAGTTATTCTATTTACAATAATTATTTCTTCAATTGTTAAGCCAATAGGTGTACCAAAAAATACAGGAAGTACACAAAATTTTGTTAAAGGCTTTAAAGAAGGTTATCAAACTATGGATGCCATAGGCTCAATAATTATGGCGACTATTGTAATTAACAGTGTTAAGAAAAGAGGCTACACTAGTCAAAAAGACATGTTTAGAATGACAGTTATATCTGGTATCATAGCAGCCTTTTGTTTAGCTTTTGTTTATGGCGGACTAGTTTACATCGGCGGAACTGGCAGTGGTTATTTAACTATTGATCCAGAAAACCCAAATAGAGTAGCTAACTTAATTTTCATGGTAAATAAGATTATGGGTCAATATGGAACAGCAGCTTTAGCTTTAACAGTAGCTTTAGCTTGCTTAACAACATCCATAGGCCTTACAGCAACAGCTGGAGAGTTCTTCTCAGATCTTACAAATGGCAAATTAACATACAAGTCTATAGTTATATTCACTTGTTTATTTAGTGGAATAATCGCAACAAACGGAGTTGACTCAATAATAACATTCTCAGGACCAATACTTTCAGTCTTATATCCAGTTGCTATTGTAATCATTTTATTAAATATATTTGATAATAAAATAAAATACAAAGCTATATATAAAGGAGCTACACTTGGAGCATTTATGGCAAGCTTGTTAGATACTATTGCTAATATTGGCGATTTTAAAAATATAAGAAGCTTTTTAGATAGAATCCCACTAGGATCAGAAGGTTTTGCCTGGGTAATACCAGCCATAGTCTTTGGCTTTGCCTTTATAGTATTGGAAATGGCGATAGATAATAATAATCAAAAGGGTGTTATTTAGTGAAGAAATATAAAAAGTTTTTAGATCCTATTTATTCTTTGGAGAAATGGCTAAATAAAGTAGGAGAAGAAAATTATAAGCTGAACAATTTAAGAGGCTCATACTTTTATTTTGATAAAACTGAATCTAAATATGAATACAAGGTATATTACTTCAAGGGACCAGAAAAGGACGTTAAGTCGTTTTTAACCTATGCTAGAAAAAAGGATATTGAGATTTTTCAATATCCTATAAGTGCTTCACAAATTTCTTTGTTCTCGTTTATGGCGGCTACATTTGATAGTAACTCACAAGACATTAGCTACAAGGCAAGTTTATTTGCAACACACATATATGTACTTATGAAGCCAAAAGTAGGAGAGAGCATAGAGGAGGTATTAGGCGAAGATGACAATCTTTATTATTACAAAAGACAGATGGAGAACAAACTTATATTAGCTCTAATACTTATGATACCACTACTATTAACGTACTTTAGGGTCTTTGGCGGAACATTTGAACAAAATAAGCTCTTCGTACAAGTGCTGATGGCTGTTGAAGTATTGATCTTGATATTTATCCTATTCTTAAACTTCAAAAAGAATAGATTTTTAAGAAGTAAAAATAAGAAGTAAATTAATAAGATAATTAGGCTCATAAACATGGGCCTATTTGCTTATAAATATTGAAAATTTAATTGTTTTATGATATTATATAGATATATTTGAGTAATTTTATTTATTTTTTTAGGAGGTTTTTAAAGTGTACGAAATTACAGAGAAAAAAGATATTGCTTTAAATACATTTCTTATGTACATAAAAGCTCCAGACATTGCTAGAAAAGCAGAACCTGGACAATTTTTAATTATTATCATCGATGAAAAGTCAGAAAGGCTACCTCTTACAATATGCGATAGCAATCCTGAAGAAGGAACAGTTATGATAGCTGTTCAAAAAATTGGCTCGACTACACAAAAGCTTGGTGAGCTTAATGTAGGAGACACTTTAAAGGATGTTTCTGGTCCACTTGGCAGACCAAGTGATTTTATCAATATTCCATTAGAAGAATTAAGAAAAGAATCAATTATATTCCTAGCAGGTGGTTTAGGAACTGCAGCTGTTTATCCACAAGTTAAGTGGATGCATGATCATGGTGTTGATGTTGACGTTATAATTGCTGCAAGAAACAAGGAACTGATCATACTTGAAGACGAGATGAAAAAAGTTGCTAAGAACGTTTATGTAGCAACAGATGACGGCTCATATGGTTTTAGCGGACTTATAACTGATTGCTTAGAAGATTTAATTTCAAATAAAGGCAAAAAATATACTTACGCAATCGTTGTTGGACCTATGATAATGATGAAGTTTGCTTGTCTAAAAACAAAAGAACACAATATAAAAACTATAGTTTCCATGAATACCATCATGGTAGATGGTAGCGGTATGTGCGGTGCATGTAGATTAACTGTTGACGGAAAAACAGTTTTTGCCTGTGTTGATGGACCTGAGTTTGATGGTCACTTAATTGACTGGAACGAAGCCTTAAGAAGATCAAGACAATATTCTAAGATAGAAAAAGAAGGTAAACATTTCTGCAACTTAATAGGAGGATTGAGATAATGGATAGATTTAAAAGAACTGAAATAAAATATCAAGATCCTAAGGAAAGAATCAATAATTTTGATGAAGTTTGTTATGGATACACAGAAGAAGAATGCATTTTAGAAGCAAAAAGATGTCTTCAATGTAAAAATCCTCAATGTGTAAAGATGTGTCCTGTAAATATTAATATACCTTCATTTATTCAAAAACTTGCTGATAATAAGCCAAAGGAAGCTGCTGAAGATTTATTCAAATATACTACATTACCAGCAGTTTGCGGAAGAGTTTGTCCACAAGAAGATCAATGCGAAATGACTTGTGTTTTAGGCAAGAAAGGCGAAGCTATTGCTATAGGTAAATTAGAGAGATATGCAGGCGACTACGCATTAAAGCACGGCATAAGACTTACTAAGAACGCTGAAAATAATGGCAAAAAGGTAGCTATTGTAGGAAGTGGTCCTTCTGGAATCACTTGCTCAGCAGATTTAGCAAAGCTTGGCTACGATGTTACTATGCTTGAATCGCTTCATGAAGCGGGCGGCGTTTTAACATACGGAATACCTGAGTTTAGACTACCAAAGGACGAAGTTGTAAAGAAAGAAATTGAAAATATTAAGTCATTAGGCGTTAAGATTAAGCTAAATACAATTGTTGGCAGAACAGTTACGGTTGATGAGCTTATGGATGAATACGATGCTGTATTTATTGGCACAGGAGCTGGACTTCCTGTATTTATGAACATTCCTGGCGAAAATTACAACGGTGTCTTCTCAGCAAATGAATATTTAACAAGAACAAACTTAATGAAAGCATATCTAGAAGATACAGCTACACCTATAAGAGTGGGTGTTAACACAGTTGTAGTAGGTGCAGGAAACGTTGCAATGGACGCTGCTAGAACAGCAAGACGTTTTGGATCGAATGTAACAGTTGTTTACAGAAGAGAAGACAAGGACATGCCTGCTCGTAGAGAAGAAATTGAAAATGCAAAAGAAGAAGGCATCAATTTTATGTATCTTTCAAATCCAGTTGAGATTTTAGCTGATGAAAACGGCGATGTTAATAAAGTAAAATGCGTAAAGATGGAGCTTGGCGAAGCTGATGCATCTGGTAGACAAAGACCAGTTAAGATAGAAGGCTCAGAATTTGAGATAGAAGCTGATGTTGTAATCATGGCGCTTGGCACAAGACCTAATCCATTAATAAAAGAAACAAGTACTGGAATTAAATTTAATGAAAAAGGCGGCATAATTGTTAACGAAGAAGAAAAAACTTCACGTGACTATATATATGCTGGCGGAGATGTAGTAACTGGCAGCGCAACAGTTATTGAGGCCATGGGAGCAGGAAAGAGAGCTGCTAAGGCTATTGACGAGGCGCTTTCAAAGTAATTATTAAGGTAGTGGTGAGAAAATGTTTGTAGAAGTAAAACATATGTATAAGAGATATCAGATGGGTGACAGCACAATAATTGCTAATAACGATATCAATTTTTCATTTAATAAAGGTGAATTGGTTGTTATAGTTGGTCCATCAGGAGCTGGTAAATCAACTCTATTAAATATAATTGGAGGTATGGACACAGCTGACGAAGGTGAAATTATAATCGATGGCAAAGACATACAAAAGTACAATGAAAAAGAACTTACCACTTACAGAAGATACGATATAGGCTTTGTATTTCAATTCTATAACCTAGTTCAAAACTTAACTTGCCTTGAAAATGTTGAACTAGCTAGCCAAATAGTTAAGGATGCAATTGACCCAATGCAAGTTCTAAGAGATGTAGGTCTTGAAGACAGAGCAAATAACTTCCCATCACAAATTTCTGGTGGTGAGCAACAAAGGGTTGCCATAGCGAGAGCCATTGCTAAGAATCCAAAACTATTGTTATGTGACGAACCAACAGGAGCTTTGGATTATCACACAGGTAAGAAGATACTTAAGCTATTGCAAAGCAGGAGCTTAGAGGACGGTAACACAGTAGTTATCATTACTCACAATAAAGCCATCGCCCCAATAGCTAATAGAGTTATTGAGATTAACGACTCAAAGGTTAGAAACATCTTTATTAATGATAATATTCAATCTATAGATGAGATAGAATGGTAGTGATTTTATGAAAAAAACTGCTTTATGGAAAGATATATTCAGAGAAATTAAAAATTCTCCAGGCAGATTCATTTCTATAGTTCTTTTAATCACATTAGGAGTATTTGTCTACACTGGCTTAAAGTCAGTGGGTCCTCTTATGAGAAAAACAGCAGATACTTTTATAGATGAGTCAAATCTTGCTGATATTTATCTAAACTCACAATTTTCATTAGAGGATAAAGATAAAGAAATTATTAATTCTGTAGCAGATATTAAAGATATAGAATATGTTTATAGCGAGGACGTTCTTGAAAAAGGAAGCGAAGCAATAATTAATCTTGAGTCACTTCCTGAAAGAATTTCTATGCCTAAACTTGTTGAGGGCAGGTTGCCAGAGAAGAACGATGAGATACTTGTCGATGCATACCCTATAAAACATTCGTTTAATATTGGAGATACTATAGAATTTGATAGTAAAAAGTCTAAATTTGAGTTTGAGAATAAGAAAATACTAAAGTATTACAGATTCAAAGTAGTTGGTAAAGTTATTTCTCCAGAGAATATGTCTACGGTAATGAAGGGCACTAGCAAGAAGGGTTTAGGTGACTATGACTCTTTTGCCTATGTACTTAAAGATGCTTTTAATGATACCGATGAGAGCAAAGCAAGAATTATTATTAAAGGTACAGATGGATTAAAGACTACAGATAAAGAATATAAAAATATTGTTGGCGAAAACAGAAGAGAATTAATATCCGCTTTCAATGATAGATCTATAGAGAAATTTGAAAGCATAAAAGCCGATATTAGAGAAGAAATTGACGATGCTGACGACAAGATAGCTGATGCTGAGAAAAAGCTTAGTGACGCTAAAGAAGAGCTTGACGATGCAAAGCAAAAATTAGATGATGCTAATAAATCTTATAAAGACGGCCTAAAGAAATACAATGACTCTATCAGTGAAGCTGAGAAAAAGCTTAGTGATAGTAAAAAAGAATTAGATGAAAGCAAAATTACGCTAGATGAAAATAAAAGCAATCTAGATGATGCTAAGGTCCAAATAGATGAATTAAAGACTAAACTAGATGAACTAAAAGATACTTATGAAAGCTCAATGACTGAGTATACTGCTAAAAAGGAAGAGTTTGATAAAGCAGTAGAAGCTATGGCGGGCATACCGGAAGCAAGTATACCAGCAGATAAAGCTGAAGAGTTTAAAAAAGGCAAAGAAGACCTAGATAAGGCAAAAGCACAATTAGATGAATTAAAAGAAAATATTGATAAGCTTGAGATAACTTATATAGAAAATAAAGCTAAATACGATGAAGGTTTGATTAAGCTCAATGAAGGCTTTGATAAGTATAACGATGGCTTAGAAAAGTATAATACTGGTCTTAAAGACTTTAAGGACAAGAAGGCTTCTGGACTTAGAGAACTTAATGATGCTAAGAGAAATATCTCTGATGGACAAAAAGAATATGATGACGGAGTCGAAAAATATGATTCAGAAAAAATAAAGGCAGATAAAAAGATAAAAGACGCCAAGAGCGATTTAGATGAAGCAAAGAGAGTCCTTAAGAACATGAAGAGACCGACATTTAATATATTAGATAGAGAAAATATCGAAAGTCTACAATTGTTCTACGACTCAGGCTATAGAATGGATATACTAGCCTTAGTCTTCCCAGCATTTTTCTTCTTAATCGCGTCAATCGTTGCGCTAACTGCACTTATGCGTATGGCAGAAGAAAGAAGAACTCAAATTGGTACCTTCAAAGCACTTGGTTATAATAACTTTGATATATATAAGAAGTATTTATTCTATGGCTTTGTAGCGACAACATTAGGAGTATTTATAGGCATAGCACTAGGACAAAGCATACTAACAAATATGGTATTTAAAACATATTCAGCATCATTTACGCTTAAAAAGCCAATAC
>NZ_CAKPYL010000021.1 GCF_934202865.1 uncultured Fenollaria sp.
TATCATCTCTATCGTTTCTCTTATATTTATTATTTTCCTTATCTTTTTTCTCTGGAATTTCTTCTTTTTCCTTCATCTCTGGTTTTTTCTTATCTTTATTATTCTCTTTACTATTATCTTTTTCTTTATCTTCTGGCTTTGTATTATCTTTGTTGTTTTCTTCTGCTTTTTTGTCTTCTTTCACTATTAGCTTTTGATTGTCTAGTGTTAATTCTGTATCGTCTGTGAATTTTAATTTGATCTTGCCAGTTTTTTCGCCAGCTGTCTTTGTATCTCTATTTGACTCGTCTGTAACTGTAGCTTCATCTATATGTCCTTGGTAGCCTTGTTCATTTTTGTATGCGTCTTTGATTTTAACGCCGTCTTTCCAATTAACATTGTCGTTCTTATTAACTGTGATGTCTTTTGCTTCGATTTTATCTTTTATCTCGTTAACTATGGCGTTTCTAAATGGTATTCTTAGCCAGATGAAGGCTTCTTTATCGTCACATGCGCCTTTGCTGATTCTTATGCCTGACTCTTTTGTATGCATGTCAGCTAGTTTTGTATTTTCATTTAGCTTAAGTGATCTTTTAATGCCTTCGATGATCATCTCGCTGATGGCGTTCTTATAATCTGCTTCTGGTGTTCCTGTAAGTGTATTTACTAGATCAATATCTTTTTCCTCGTTTATTCTCATCTTATCTACTTTTTTATCTAAAAGTAAGTCGCCTATAGCTCCTGCTACGCTCTTCATGTCTATATCTTCAAAACTCTTATCTTTATCTAGTATTGTAAATGACAATTGATAGTGTGCCACATACTTATTTGGGTCTTGGTTTTCTTTTATGTCTTTGACTTTACTTATTCTAAGCATGTAGTCTTTATTCTTGGTATTGATGCTATCAAGCTTTTTATCGAATGCTTCTTCAAGCTCTTTTACCGCTTCGTCATGTGTTTTGCAGCTAGAAACTGTTTCTTCTTTTACTTCTGCTGTTACTTCTTCTTTTACTGCTTCTTCTGAAGCGACAACTGTTTCAGCGTTTTTCGCATCTGTCATGTCGGCTTCAACGCTCTCTGCCTTGATATACTCGAATTGTGATAGTGCAAAGGCAATGATAAATGCTAGTGAAATAATTCTTTTTAATTTGTTCATTTTAAAACTCCTCTCTTAAGCCTTAATTTGTCGGCTTGTGTATTAAATAATGCATAAGCGCCCATAAATCTAAGGCCTAGCGCCGCCTTATATATTACTTGCGATTGCGAAATAATTATAACATTTTCGGAGTTCGAAATTATTTACAAAATATATACAATTTTCTGATTATGTTTATAGTAATGGCAGCGCCATGATTATAGTAATGGCAATGCCATTGCCATAGTCACAGCGTGAAGCATAAAAAAGCTCTCTGAGTTTATCTCAAAGAGCTATCGCTTTAATGTTTTTTATTAAGCATATCGTTTTTGATTGTCCAAAGCTTTTTGCTTAGGTCGACGTAGTACTCGTGTGGATTTTCGAGTCTCTTCACTTCATCCCAAAGCTTATCGACTTCTTCTAGTGAATACTTTTGCACTTCGTCGATTGTCTTCTTATTATATACTAATTTGCCTTTGTCGAAGATTTTCTTTAGTAGTGGCTTGGCTGTATAGTTTGTAAGTGTTTTCTTCTTCCATGTGTACAATGGATGGAAGATCTCGATATCTTTTGTGAAGTCGATCTCTTCATCATGTGTTGTAACGAGGTCGGCAAGTGCCTTTCCTGTTTCGTTGTCATATAATCTATATAGCTTTTTAAAGCCGGGTGTGGTGATTTTTTCGACGTCGCCACTGATTTTGATCTTGTATATCTCTTTTCCGTCTTTGAATGTGGATACTAATTTGTATACGCCGCCAAAAACTGGTTCGCTTCTTGAAGTGATTAGTCTTTCGCCAACACCAAAGCCATCGATTTGGGCGCCTTGACCAAGTAGGTCCTTGATCACGTACTCATCTAGTGAGTTTGAGACCATGATCTTAACGTCTGGGTAACCTGCTTCGTCGAGCATCTTTCTTGCTTTTTTCGATAGATAAGCAAGGTCGCCTGAGTCTATCCTGATACCGACGCCTTCATGACCATTTGCCCGAAGCTCGTCAAAAACTTTTATCGCGTTTGGTATGCCTTCTTCGAGTGTATTGTATGTGTCAACGAGTAAAACGCAGGAGTCTGGATAAACTTTCGCGTAGGCTCTAAAGGCTTCTAGCTCTGTATCGAACATTTGTACCCATGAGTGAGCCATGGTGCCTGTGGCTGGAACGCCGAAGAACTTGTCTGTGATAGTGTTTGCTGTGGCTTTCGCGCCGCCGATGTAGGCTGCTCTTGCGCCAAGTATCGCCGCTTCGCTCGCTTGGGCGCGTCTCGAGCCAAATTCTGAGATGGCTCTGCCCTTAGCGACTCTAACGATCCTGCTTGCCTTTGTCGCTATCAAGGATTGGTAGTTTATCGTAAGAAGTATCATTGTCTCCATGATTTGCGCTTCTTTAACTGGTCCCTTGACCACAATGATGGGTTCCTTTGGAAAGACTGGTGTTCCCTCTTCTACGGCCCATACATCGCAGGTGAATTTGAAATTTCTTAAGAAGTCCAAAAATTCTTCTGAAAATATTTTTTTGCTCTTAAAATAATCTATATCATCTTCTGTAAAATTTAGATTTTCTATATATTCGATGACTTGCTCAAGTCCTGCGGCGATGGCGAAGCCACCATTGTCAGGGACTTTTCTAAAGAACATATCGAAGACTGCCTCTGTATCCGCAACGCCATTGGCAATGTAGCCGTTGGCCATGGTGAACTCGTAGTAGTCCGCAAGCATCGATAGGTTTATGCTTTTATTATCTTTATCCATCTTAATCCTCCCAAAGATCTTTTAATCTGCCCTCTAATTTGTATTTCACATGCTTTAGCTCGCCTGTATTGCGTGAAGATGTGATGAGCATGAGCTTTCTGAGCTTATCTGAAAAGCTGTTGATATAGTCCGCGCTCGCCTCGTATGAGCCGTGGTAGACGTATTTTAATAGCTCGCCACCGAGTGCAACGACGTCGGCGCCTATAACGTAGGCTTTGAAGGCGTCCATCGCAGTCCTTATACCGCCTGAGGCGATTAAAGTGAATTTGTACTTCTTCTTGAGCTCTCTCGCATATAGTATAGAGAGTGCTGTTGGCGTGCCAAAGTCAAATATATCCGAGAAATCTTCGGCAGCGTTTGCCATGGACTCGATCCTAGCAAAGTTTGTGCCGCCTGCGCCTGATATGTCGATGTACTTGACACCGAGCTTGGCGAGATCCTCGATATTCCTTTGATTCATGCCGAAACCGCATTCTTTCACTATGACGGGCAGCTTAAAATACTTAAGTGCCGCCTCGATGTTTTTCATGTAGCTAGTGAAATCCCTGTCACCCTCGCCATTGATGAGCTCTTGAAACGCATTTAGATGTATGCAGATGGCGTTGGCATCGATTAAATCAACTGCCTTCTTCATCACATCCAAATTCGCTGTAGCACCGACATTGGCTATAAGGTAGCCGTCTTTGTTGACCTCACGTGCAATGGTGAATGTTTCAGGGAACTTCTTGTCCACAACAGCAATCTTCTCGCTTCCAAGCATCATAGGTATATTAAAGTCACGTGCGAGCCTAGCAAGGATCTCGTTGATCCTAAGCGCCTTTTCGGTGCCGCCAGTCATCGCGTTTATGTAAAAAGGACGAGAAAAGTTTCTGTTGAAGAATTTCTTTTCAAGTCGTACCTCGTCTATGGAAAGCTCAGGAAGAGAGTTGTTATCGATGAAGACATCTGAAAGAAGCGTGTCAGTCCCGCCATCTTCCACTCTTAGGAAGTTTGTGATGTGCAGGTCCTTGATCCTTTCTTTGTAATCAATCTTTTTCATAGTTCCTCCTAGATTTCTATATAATCTTCTATATTAAGTTTTTTATCTATATCAAGAGTCCTTAGACTATGGATATAGGTGTCTTTGCCCTTAGTCGTGTATATGTTGAAGTCCCCAGCTTTAAGTCCACTCGCGTCAAAGCTATGGGCAAGGAGCTTCGCAGGCATGATAAAATCAACTTCGGGCATCAGCTCTTTGAAGATGGCATCGATGAACTCGTAGTGAGTGCAGCCCAAGATAAGCGTCTTGTAGCCGCCGTCATCAATTTGCCTCTTGTAGTCAAGGAGCTCTTCTTCGATGATGTCCCTATTCTCGTCGAAGTCCTCGATAAGTGCCGCAAGCGATGCGCTCGCCATCTCTAGTAAATCATCTGTGCCAATGGCCTTGAGCCTATTGTAATACTCTTTCGAAGCGATGGTGAACTTCGTCGCAAGTATCGCCGCCTTATCAAGCGCAAGTCTATTGACCTCGTCAATAGTTGGCGTAACTATATTATAGAGCTTAATCTTGTGTGTGTAGCCGGTATTAAGTATCGCGCTACTCATGGTATTACAAGCGACAAGGCAGTCGGTAACGCCCTTTTCGTATAAGAAGTCCAAAATATGCTCCATACAAGAAAGGATCTCGTCACGACTCATATTGCCATAAGGTACCCTGATATTGTCCCCGAAGTAATTTATTTCGATCTCATTATTAAGCTTAAGGAGCTCACGAACAACGGATAAGCCCCCTATGCCTGAATCAATAACTGCTAATTTCTTCATATTACATGTCGACACGATGGTCGATCGCCTTTCTGATAGTTTCTGCATCGTAGTAGCTTAGGTCGGCGCCCATCGGCACGCCGGTACCTATCCTAGTCACTTTGACGCTCTTGTCAGGGATGTTCTCCTTGATGTAGTTCGCTGTCGCAGTGCCTTGAACGTCTGGATCAGTCGCAACGATGACTTCCTTCACGCTGCCGTCAAGCCTTTGGAATAGCTCTGCCATGTTTATCTCGTCAGGTCCTATGCCCTCAAGCATGTTGATGGTGCCGCCTAAAACGTGATAAAGACCGTTGTAGCCGCCCTCTTTGTCAAGGCGCATAACATTCTCTTCCTTTTCTACTACTAATATAGTCGAGTGGTCTCTGTCCTCGTCAGAGCAGATGCCGCAGATGTCAGCTTCGCTGTAGTTACAGCAAATCTTGCATCTGTGAATATTTTCAAGAGTCTCCTCGATGTCCCTCGCTAGGCTCATGGCCTTGTCCCTATTATTCAAAAGGTAATAAGCGAACTTTATCGAAGACTTCGAGCCAAATTGCGGAAAAGACTCTAAATTGCTAACTAGCTTATCTAGCCTATCCATTATAGTCCTGGAATACCTAGGCCGCCAGTTAATTTGCCCATCTCAGAGTTCATAAGGTCGTCAGCCTTAGCTATAGCCTCATTTACTGCGACCATGATTAAGTCTTCAAGCATTTCAACGTCGTCTGGATCAACAACTTCTGGATCTATGGTGATGGACTTAATCTCTTTTTTACCAGTGATTTCGACCTTCACCATGCCCTTATCTACTTCTAATATAGTAGCTTCGATCTCTTCTTGCTTCTTTTGCATATTTTCTTGTGCTTTTTTAAGCTGCTTCATCATGTTATTCATGTTGCCGCCCATTTGTGGGAATCCTCTTTTCATAATTACCTCCTACTTAATTATAAGCTTGCCGCCCAAGAACTCTTTAAGGTCCTCTCTGAGTTTGAGAGTCTTTTTCTCTTGGTCGGAGCTTTCAATTTTGATATCGATTATATCATTAAAATATTTGTTAATAGTCTTTAATATGGCGTCCTTGTTCATATTGACAAGGGCTACACTAGTGTCAAGAGCTATGTCGCGAGACTTTTTAAGTACTAGTACACCAGAAACAGTTTTTGAATATTCAAAATCCGTGAATATGGACTTAAGTACTCTCATGTCATCATCTTTCAAGAAGTTTTCGTAAAGCGCCTTGTTCTTTTCGAAGTCCTCTTCGGGTTCTTCGTCTTCATCTAGATCAATGTCTTTCTCTTTTTCAGCGGGGATAATGGTCTTGCCACTCTCGCTGTCAGAGTCACTTTCTTGGGGCTCTGCTATGCCTTGTGAATTTTGCTCATCAAGCGCTTTTGCTTCGTCATTTACTTTTACTTCGTCAAATGGCTTTGCCTCGTTTATATTTTTTGCTTCATCTAGTGATTTTGCTTCGTCAAATGATTTCGCTTTGTCATCTATTTTTGCTTCGTCAAGTGATTTTGCCTTGTCATCTATTTTTGCTTCCTTTTCTTTTTTTGCTTCCTTTGGCTTTTTTACTTCCTCTTCCATTTCTGTGAAGTAAAAGCCTTCATCTTCGTAGTCCACCATGCCCATCTCTATGCTTGCTAAGTCGTCAAAAGAGTCATCTTGATTATCTTGAACTGTTTTTGACGAAGTGGCTCTGCCATTGCCATTATCATGGTCAATCGCAGGCTGCGCTAAATCACTAACTGTGACGCTCCTATCGAAGTTCATCTTCATCACATCGCTGTCAAGGCTCATGACCTTAAGGCCCGCCATCTCAACGAAAATGCGCTTTTCCTTGACAAACTTCATCCTCTCAAGGTAATCCATGTAGATGTCGATCGCGTTTATGATGTCCATGAGCTTGATGTCAAAGGTGAAATTGTATTTGCCGAGCTTATTAACTTTATCGTATAAAATCTCTCTAAGTGCCTTAATTATGCCATCTATGATCATCGCTTCGTCCTTGCCATCAAGGAAGAGCTTGTCTAAATTGGCGTAATACTTTTCTAGATTGCGTGTGAATATCGCCTCAGCTATGCTAGTAGAGTAGCTCTCATCGAGCAGTCCCAAGGCTTTGAGGACGCTCTCCTTAGTAAGGGTGTCTGAGTAGCTGATGGTGCTCTCAAGCATGGATAAAGCGTCTCTCATCGAGCCAGCGCCTGCACGGGCAACGATTTGAATGGCCTCGTCCTCATATTTTTTGCCAATAGTATCAAGAACATGCATTAAATTTTTTGCGATGAGATCCTCGTCTATGCGCTTAAAATCGAAGCGCTGAACACGTGAGATGATAGTCTTAGGTATCCTCTCTGGCTCTGTCGTCGCAAGTATGAATATCAGATGCTTTGGCGGCTCCTCAAGTATTTTAAGAAGCGCATTGAAGGCACCCTTCGATAGCATGTGAACCTCGTCTATGATGTAGACCTTGTATTTTAGCTTAGTTGGTAGATAGATCGCCTTGTCACGAAGCTCGCGGATATTGTCGACTGAGTTGTTTGACGCAGCGTCTAGCTCTATGATGTCGACGGCCTTGCCGCTCATCGCCTCAAGACAGTTCTCGCACTCATTACAAGGCTCGGCCTCGTTTGGATTAAGGCAGTTGATTGCCCTCGCAAAAACCTTTGCAAGAGATGTCTTACCTGTTCCGCGCGTGCCGGTGAATAGGTAGGCGTGAGATAGTCTACTTAGTAGTATTTGGTTTTTAAGTATGGTTGTGATGTGATCTTGACCGATGATCTCGTTAAAAGTCTTTGGTCTAAATCTTCTATATAAAGCTTCGCTCATCTCGTCCCTCCTATAAATACAATTATAGATATTATATCACAAAAATAAAAAAAAATAAAGACGTGAGTCGTCTTTACGAAGTGGCTAGTCCATAATTATGGATGAGGCATGAAAAAGGGCTCTCGTGTGAAAGCCCTTAATAATCTTATTTTATATATTTCTTCAATGCTCTTTCATATTTTTCATAGAAGCCATAAGCGCCAACGCCAATGAAGGTTTCAAGTATATTGCCTTCGCTGTCAAAGATGAAAACTGTTGGAAAGGCTTTGATTTTAAAATTAAAATACTTCTCAGCCGCTTGACTAGGACATAGATTTTGATATTTAGCGTCTGCTTTTTCTAATAAGCTCTTTGCTTTAGCTATATTTTCTTCTCTAGTCTTCTTGTCAAAATCACTTGATGTGCTAGTAAGAGGCTCAATATTTTGAATAACGCCAAGGAAGCCAGCTTTGTCATTATAATCGTTTGCAAGCTTTGTTAAATCGGGCAGTTCTTTTTTGCATTGTGCGTACTCAGTCGACCAAACGTTGACTAAAGTGTATTCGTGCTCAGCTAGTATATCGGCAATATTACGTTTATTGCCATCGAAGTCTTCTAGCTCAAAGTCAAGTAAGCAAGGCATTTTAACTTTATCTGATGTAATTGCTACAGTTTTTGTCTTTGCGTTATAGCTGACGTCAAAACCCATTAGCTTAGCTAAGTCCCTTAGCTCGATGAAATTTGTTTCGATAATGAAGGCAGATTTAAGTTTTTTCTCTTTGCCATCGATAAGGACGTCCATATTTCTCATAGTCGCCCAAAGCTCTTTTTGAGATGAATAAGTCTTGATATTTGATAAATCTTCATAAGGCTTATTCGTTTCGATACTAACAAGATGCTTGTCGTTGTCGTAGTCAACATAGAATTGTGCCTTTGTTCCTCTAAGCGCAGCAGCTGCATCACGAAGCTTTAAATAATTTTTTCCTTTTATAATATAAGCTCTTATATCAACTGCCTCGCCGTTAACTGTAAAGTTTTGAGTGCTTTCAATAGCTTTTTCTTCACTCGCAGCCATTGACATAGGCATAAATGTCACTAGCATAAGAACTACTAATAATAATGAAATTTTCTTCTTCATTTTTCCTCCTTGTTTTACCATGATAATAAAGTATATAGCTCATAAATATATTATATCACTTAGAAAATATTTTGCAAGAGAAAAGGGCTCTCATGTGAAAGCCCTTAATAGTTATTTAAATTGTATTTGTAATTATATGGTCCATACCTTTGATGAATTTCAATCTTAAACACGGCTCCGTCCCACTCTGTTTCACAAGCATCACTGGCCATTACATAACCTTGATCGTTTGTGTAGAAATCGTCCTTAATCTTGCGAAGGAAAAATATGTTCTCTCTTTTATACATATCAAGCGTCGTGCTAAATAAAAAGTTATATTCGCTTATAACGGCTGTATTTTTGCCATCGTCCGAAGTAAATTCGTAGTATTCATTGGCGCCAAAACCAATAAAAAGGCCTACAGATGATGTGAATAAAACTACTATAGCGATTAATAACGCAATTATTACTTTCACAAATAGTTTTTTATTTGTATTCATAATGAGTGATAGAGCGTAAATTATCCATATTGCAGCTAACAAGGTAAGCCCGAAGCAAAGCCCTGGAAATGTTATGTGTATAAACACTAGATTCACTGAAAAAATTAGTCCAGTAAGCTTAGTTATTAGATAGATAAGTCCAGTGATTACTGTATATATCAGGCTTAGCAGTAAATTTCTTCGTATAACCCTGTCACTCAATTGCTCCTTAAAAATGTTTTTTATACTGGCCATCTTAGTCTACACTTACGTATATCACTTTGAAAGCTTCCTAAAGGCTTCATCATACTCATTCATAATGTCTTCACTTATCTTTTCTGTGTTATTTAGCTTTAAATTTAGTGGCAAAGCATTCTCTCTAATTGATTGCTTTACAAACATGTTTATAGCTGTTGACACATTTAAACCTAGTTCATCAACTAAGTTCAAAAATTTTTCTTTATCGTTCTTATCCATTGATATTGTTAAATTACTTTTTGACATATAATCACTTCCTCATGTATATTATACATCTATTACACATGAAATTCAAGTGTAAATCATATTTCTTACTCTAAAACTTCTACCTCATATGCTGTATCGATTGTAATTAATGCGCTTGATGTTAGCTCTGTGTTGTGAGCTGTGCCGTCGAAGTAGACTGTGACTTTTTTGCCCACAATTTTCTTAGGGTCAATAGGCTCTCCATCTTTTTGGACAACTACAAAATCAAGCTTTACTAAGAATGGATTTGGATATTCGGTATTTTCACCGAAGATATATTTAAACTCTTCTGGCACGTCAATATCTTTTATTCTAAGCATAGTAGCGTCCTTTGTAGTCTCGTCACAAGCAACCTCCTCTACAATTCCTGTGAAATTTGCGACGTACTTTTTAGTCTCGCTCCAATTGTCGTCTGTCGAGAACAATAGATATTTTCCTTCATAATAAATAGTTAAGAAGCCCTCATCAGCGTATTGGTACTCGCACTTATCAAAGTTTGACTCTCCGTCATTCTTTGGAAACTCATTTGTAGGAACGACTTTTTCAATCTTGCCGTCCATGGTGCCGCAAGTGACTAAATTATTTAGAAAGCCAGTATCTTTATATAATTTCCCGTCCACCATAACAGCTGATAATAAAGGTCCTTCATAAGTATGATCAAGCTCGTCGATTTTGTTTGCTTCATTTGTTTCGTTTGTCTCGTTTGCTTCGCTTTTTTCGTTTGCTTCGCTTTTATCATTTGGCGCCTCATTTGGCTTTTGACACGCAAAGGCACTTAGTACCATTGTGAGTGTCATTAATATAAGTAAAAACTTTTTCATAGTATCACTTCCTTGTCTATAGTATAGCACAATAAAGCACGCCGCGCATGGATTTTCAATTATTGTAACTATTTTGTAAGAAATAAAAGGGCCCATAGCACTGCAATGGACCAAATATAAAAACTATTTTTCTAAAATCAAAACGCCTGAGCAAAAACTTATTTTTTCGAAAATTGCCTTTGGGAAGTCTTTTTTGATACTCTCATAAACAATGTAGTGCTCGTCGTCATCCCAATAGTCTTTTGACTCTTCCTTACAAGCCTTTAATGAAGCTTTGTCTAAAAAGCTAACATCGCCAATGAAAATTTTGCCGCCATCGTTTAATAAACTAAGTAAAGACATTAAAAAATCATTTTTCTCAGCATCAATTATGTGATGAATTGAATATGTCGCGAGTATCGCATCGTATTTTTCATTTAAGATATTCTTGTCTATGGCTTTTGCGAAGTCGCCTTCATATAATTTTGCCCTAGGCATTTTTTTCTTCGCTATATCAAGCATATTCTTTGAAAAATCTTGGCCATGTATCTCAATGCCATCGTCATAAAGTTTTTTCGAGAGTATCGCCGTGCCAAAACCTATGTCAAGAACTTTCTTTGCCTTCATTTTTCTTACGGCGTCGTAGATGTAGGCAAGAACGTCCTTATATCCAGCGAAGGGATATGTATCTTCACTCTCAGAGATTTCAACAGTTTTGTCGTAATCCTCCGCCCATAAATCAAAACCAAATTTATCTAGCATATTTCCTCCTTAGTAATTATAAATCTATCGCCTTATCATCTAGTAAAAAATCTTCTAAGCCTAGATACAAAATTCCGCTTTCATCGCGTCTTGGCACTATATTATCTTTAAGAACAACTATCTTCTTAAAAGAATCATCTATCTTTTTTAATGAATTAGTCTCTTGCTCTCTCTTTGCCTCGCTGTCAACGTTAAGCGCGGACTGTATATAATAACGCTTGCTGCCTTTATTAACAACAAAATCAACCTCTAGCTGAACTTTTTGCCTCTTGCCGTCAAGAAGCTTTTCTGTTTCAACTACGCCAACATCGACATTGTAGTCTCTTCTCTTGAGGTCGTTATAAATTATGTTCTCCATAATATGATTTGTCTCGATTTGTCTAAATTTTAAAAGTGCATTTCTTAAGCCAATATCTGAGAAATAATATTTATTCGGCGTTGAAAAATATCTTCCGCCCTTGACGTCATACCTTTCTGCTTCTGATATAATGTAGGCTTCTTCAAAATATTTTAGATACTTGGCAATGGTTGTCGACGAAATATTTATATGTTTTTCTGAAGCAAATCTATTGGCAAGTTTATATGGATTTGTGAGTGAACCTATGGACGAAGCGAGAAATTTTAATAAGGTCTCAAGAATTTCATCCGCACTTTGTATTACATTTCTCTCAAGTATATCCTTTATATATGTTTGTGAATATAAATTTTTAAGGTAAGTACTCTTTTCTTCGTCTGTTTCTAAAGCAAAGATACGAGGCATGCCGCCATATACAAGGTAAGTCTCTAAGGCAGCACTTGGACTGTCATATAAAGGAGCGATTTCTTGAAATGAAAGTGGCTCTACATGTATTTCGTCTGCTCTGTCACGAAATTGAGTTAAAATGTCCTTAGAAAGCATCTTTGAATTGCTGCCAGTTACGTAAATATCAAGATTGTCTTCCTTGATTAAGCCAAGCAAAACATCGACGAAGCTGACTGTCTTTTCCTTGCTCTCTAGATATGGATTTGCCACCATCTCAGAGAATTGCACTTCGTCTATAAAGATGTAATAGTGCTTTGACTTGTCACTAGTCATTTCTTTTATAAAATCATTGAGCCTAAAAGGGTTTCTGTACTTGATATTATTTATGTCATCTAGAGCGATGGCAATGATCTCGTCATCTTTAACACCATTTTCTAAGAGATAGTTTTTGTACAAATTAAAGAGCAAAAATGATTTACCGCAGCGCCTAATACCTGTTATGATTTTAACTCTGCCACTGTTTTGCTTCTTAATAAGCTTATTTAAGTAGTAATCTCTTTTGATTATCATAATATCAGCTCCTAACTCGAAGAATTTCGGTGTGTTTCCACCTTTTTTCTTCGTCTTTAATTATATATTAGCACAGATGAAGTCTAAAGTCAATATAATCACGAAGAATTTCGGTGGGTTTCCACCTTTTTTCTTCGTGCCAATTATTTACGCAGTGGCCCATCCATTCCACAGGCATAAAAAAAGTATGCACCAAAAAGGTACATACTTTAGTAAATATCTTAGTCTTCTAATGCTGCATCTATCTTAGCTTTATCGAAGCCAAGTATTTGTTCATCGCCAATAATGATAACTGGTACGCCTGTGAAGCCCATCTTCATCATTTCCATCCTAGCGTCTTTGTCTTCTGAAATGTTCTTTTCTGTGTACTTTAATCCTTTACCGTCTAGGTAGTCCTTAGCCATGTGGCAGAATGAACATGTAGTGCTTGTATAAATTGTAATGTCTTTCATTAATATCCCTCCTAAATTTTGTCATTAGATATATACCCATGGCTAAGTTTTTTAAAACAAAAAGAGCAGAAATTAATCTGCTCTTGATATATTTCTACTATTTAGAAATTATAGTTCCAGTCTTTCCTTCGATACCGTCGCCTGCTTTTTCAAGTGATGTGATTAAGCTTACTCTACCAGGTTTTGACTCTGCAAACATGATTGCTGCTTCAACTTTTGGAAGCATGGATCCTTTTGCGAAGTGTCCTTCTTCTGAGTACTTTTTCATCTCATCTACTGTCACTTTGCTAAGCTCTTCTTGGTTTTCTTTACCGAAGTTTATGGCAACTTTTTCTACTGCTGTTAATATGATTAATTGATCTGCATCAACTATCTCAGCTAGTTTTTCTGAAGCGAAGTCTTTATCGATAACTGCTGCTACTCCTTCGTAGCCGTCGCCGTCTGCGATAACTGGGATTCCGCCGCCGCCAACTGTGATTACAACGTCTCCTGCTTCGATAAGGTGACTGATTAGATCCTTTTCTACTACGTCGATAGGCTTTGGTGAAGCTATAACTTTTCTGTAGCCTCTACCTGCGTCTTCAACGTATGTGTCGCCTGTTGCGGCCATAAGCTTTTCTGCTTCTTCTTTTGTATAGAATAGGCCGATAGGCTTAGTAGGGTTTTGGAATGCTTTGTCATCTTTATCTACTAAAACTTGTGTGATAACTGTAGCTACGTTTTTCTTGATGCCTCTTCTCTTTAGTTCTGCCTTGATGGCATTTTGTAAGTGGTATCCAATGTAGCCTTGGCTCATTGCGCCGCACTCTGCAAATGGCATATCGCCTTTGAATGCGTTGTTGATAAGGCCTACTTGAGGGCCATTGCCATGAGCGATGGTAACGTCGTTACCTTGTTCGATTAAGTCGACGATTGGTTTTGCTGTCTTCTTAACTAATTCTTTTTGTTCTGCACAAGTTTTTCCTAGAGCGTTGCCTCCTAATGCAACTACTACCTTCATTCTATAGTTTTCCTATAGTGGCAACGATAACTGCCTTTATAGTGTGCATTCTGTTTTCAGCTTCGTCAAATACTCTTGAGTACTTGCTTCTGAATACTTCGTCAGTAACTTCCATTTCTTTTAAGCCGTATTTTTCACCAATTTCTGCACCGATCTTAGTGTTAAGGTCGTGGAAGCTTGGTAGGCAGTGTAAGAATATAACATGTTCGTTGCCTGTAGCTTTGATCATGTCCATATTTACTTGATATGGTTTAAGAAGTTTGATTCTTTCTTCGAATTTATCTTCTTCGCCCATTGATACCCAAACGTCTGTGTAGATAACGTCTGCGCCTTTAACTGCTTTTTTAACGTCTTCTTCGAATTCGATAGTTGCGCCTGTTTCTTTGGAAACTTCTTCCATTTCCTTAACAAGGTCTTTTGATGGCCATAGTTCCTTTGGAGCTAGGGCAACGAAGTGCATACCCATCTTAGCAGCGCCTATCATTAGGGAGTTACCCATGTTGTTTCTAGCGTCGCCTACGTAAACGAATTTGATTTCGTTAAATGGCTTTGGTACGTATTCTTGTACTGTCATGAAGTCTGCTAGTATTTGTGTTGGGTGATAAAGGTCTGTTAAACCGTTCCAAACTGGTACGCCTGCGTGTTTAGCAAGTGTATCAACTGTTTCTTGTTTAAATCCTCTAAATTCGATACCATCGTAGAATCTGCCTAATACTTTAGCAGTATCTTCGATTGATTCTTTCTTGCCCATTTGTGAGTCTTGTGAGCCTAAGAATGTTACTTGGCCACCTTCGTCCATACAAGCAACTTCAAATGAACATCTAGTTCTTGTACTAGTTTTTTCAAATAATAGTACGATATTTTTTCTTTCTAGCAAATCTCCTTTAATACCTGCTCTCTTCTTAGCTTTTAAGTCGCTAGCAAGGTTTAATAGGTAGTGAATTTCATCTGGTGTAAAGTCTTTTAGTGTAATGAAATTTCTTCCGTGTAAATTAACTGCCATTCTTTAATAACCTCCGTAATTTAGTATTTTATTTATTTATTTAACATCTTCTCTGTAAAGTGGCATAGACATACATCTTGGGCCGCCTCTACCTCTTGAAAGTTCATATGATGGCATTCTGTGTAATTTGATTCCTTCTTTTTCAAGTAAATCGTTAGTTACTACGTTTCTGTCATATACAACAACTTCGCCTGGAGCGATTGCTAATGTGTTTGAACCGTCGTTCCATTGTTCTCTTTGAGCGTCAATTCCTAGTCCGCCACCGCATCTGATTAAATCAACTTTGTCTAAGCCTAGGTAGTGAGCTAAAACTTTGTCTAGTGAGTTCTTTTCTTCAGTGATCTTAACTTTGTCGCCGTCTTTAACCATTGAGTAAACTACTAGAGGTCCTTCAATTTCTGGGTGTATAGTGAATTTGTCTTTGTCGATCATTGTAAATACTGTGTCAAGGTGCATGAAAGCATGTGATTGAGGGATGTTAATTGCAAGAACTGTCTTGAATTCATCAGCTAGCAATACTTTTTCAGCTAATTTTTGTAGCGCTGCTGCTTCAGTTCTTTGAGAGATACCAACTGCTAATACGTCTTTAGTAAGTATAAGTTGGTCTCCACCTTCTGTGTGATACTTTTCTTCTCTGTCATACCATCTAGGTACGTCTACGCCCTTAAACATTTCGTGATGGTTGTAGATGTATTTACCAAATAATGTTTCTCTTCTTCTAACGTTTGACCACATCTTGTTGATGGCAACGCCGTGACCGATATTTGCGAATGGGTCTCTTGTGAAGTAAGCATTTGGCATAGGTACTGTTAAGAAGTATCTTCCGCTGTCAGCAAAGTCTGCAAGTGTTTCTTTGCTTCTCTTAGTAAGCTCAGTCATTCTAGTACCAGCAATCATCTTCATAACTAAATCCTTTTCAGACTTTTGTTGAAGAAGGATGTCTTTCATGATGTATCTTTCATTTGCTGTGTGTAGATCAGCTTCGTCTAAGAATTCTTCGATTAAGCTTTCTTTTAGGTTTTTGTCCTTAATTACATCAGCAACTAAGTCTTCAAGATAATAAACTTCGCAGCCATTTTCTTTTAATAGATTTGCAAAGTAATCATGTTCCTTAAGTGCTTGATCCAAGTAAGGTACTTCGTCAAAAAGTAGTTCTTGCATAGTATCAGGTGATACGTTATTAAGTTCTTCACCAGGTCTATGAAGGATAACTTTTCTAAGTTTACCAATTTCTGAATAAACTCTAACTCCTTTTTCCATAAAATCACTCCTTTTTTATTATTAGCTTACGCTTTTATTTTATCACAATGGATATCGTTTTACAAGAACTATTTACCCAATTCAATATTTAATTAAACTAAACTGATATAGAGATTGTTTATGATAATGGGCTTTACTATAAATATATTTTTCACATTGATATACATATATAATAAGAAAGAAATTTTTTGTAAAGACCATTGTTACTATTTTGTAAATATTATTTAGCTCAATTGACTTGTAAAGAAAAAATTTATATTGTATAATTATTTTGTAATTCGAAGAAATCATTTTTATATTATGGAGGGAAAGAAATGAAAAATCTAAAAAAACTATTTATTTTATTAATGATGACAAGCTTATTCTTATTTAGCTGCAATAAGTCATCAGGAAACGATTACGTTGTTGATCAAAGTGAGCTCAAATCGACTGAGGAAGACATGGACAAAGGCACTATCGCCATCAAGACAAGCGGCGTTAAGTACACTTTAAACCCTGAAGTTTGGGGCAAGCCTTTCGAAAACATCCACGTTTACAACGAACTACTTGAAAAAAGAGACCACGCTGGCGACATCTACGGCGGCGTTAAATCAAGCTTCGCAACTACTGAACAAGCAGATGCATACGCAAAACTACTTATGGATCAAACACTTAGTGAAGACAAAAAGAAAGAAGAGCTTGACAAAGTTATCAACGAATTCTCTAAAATTTGGGCTGTAAATGTTATTGCTGATGACAAGATGCCAAAGGACGACGAAGGCTTAAAGGCTCTAACAGGCTTTGACAATAACGAAAAATTAGCAAGCACTGACGGCTTCAACTACGTTTGGTCATACATGAACAAGGCTGAGGGACTTACAGGCGAAGATCAAGAAATCTATGACAAGCTATACGAAGACCTTGACAATGTTAAAAAATCTATCAAAGTAGCTAAGCCACTTAGCGTTGACGGCGAATCAGGTGCGGCTGCAAAATTCGATTTCGATACAAAAGACATCTATGGCAAAGACTTCTCTGCAAAAGAATACCTAGCAGAACATGAATACACTATCATGAACGTTTGGGGAACATTCTGTGGACCATGTAAAGCTGAAATGCCAGACCTAGCTAAAGTTTATGAAGAATACAAAGACAAAATCGGTTTCTTAGGCGTTGTATCAGACGTATCTCCAGAAGATGACAAGATGAGTGACGCTATGAAGCAAAACCGTGACGATATCATCGCACTAGGAAAGAGAATCATCGAGGACAAAGGCTGCGCTTATCCAAACCTAATCCCAACACAAGAGATGAACGACAAGTTCCTAGCAGCAGTAACAGGCTACCCAACAACATTCGTTCTTGATAAAGAAGGCAATATCGTTGGCTCACCTATCGTTGGTGCACAAAGCTACGAACAATTCAAAGAACTTTGCGAACAATTCGTTCCAAAGGAAATGAAATAAGATGAAGAAGAAAAAAGTCACACAATATGTATTCTTAGCCATGGCCATAGCATTTTTGTTCATAGGCTACAAAAGACTTGACTACTTGACAGTTCTTAAAAAAGCTGCCAACATCTGCTTTGAATGCATAGGACTAGGTTAGAATTATGAAGATAGTTAAAAAATCAAAAAGATGGATGTCGCAAGTACTATTCTTCTTCGCATCCAACCCAATACTGCCAAACTATTTAAAAGGCAAAATATATCAAGGCGACTTGAAGAAGTACTGTGTACCAACACTGAACTGCTACTCATGCCCTGCTGCGCTTGGAGCCTGCCCCATAGGCTCCTTGCAAGCATCCATCGGCTCGCCCGCTCACGCAATAGCTTTTTACGTACTAGGATTTTTATTCTTATTCGGAATACTTTTAGGTAGATTCATCTGCGGCTTCCTTTGCCCATTTGGACTAATTCAAGACCTTTTATATAAGATCAAGACAAAGAAGCTTGTGATAAAACCAAGTATCGCCAAGTACCTAAGCTACATAAAATACGTAGTGCTAGCAGTCTTTGTAATAGGCATGCCACTACTACTAAAGGATGATTATGGATCAAGTAACCCATACTTCTGTAAACTTATCTGCCCACAAGGCATACTAGAAGGAGGACTTCCATTAATCGCTAAAAATGCAGATTTAAGAAGCATGCTAGGAACATTATTTTTCTCAAAATTAACTATACTTATAGTAGTTGTTCTAGTAAGCATATTCTCATACAGAGTCTTCTGCCGCTTTATCTGCCCCTTAGGCGCTATATACGGCCTATTTAACAAGATAAGCTTTTATAACTTCTCCATCGACTCATCATGCATACACTGCAAAAAATGCGAAAAAGTTTGTAAATTTGGCATAAAGACATACGAGAACCCAAATTCGCCAGAGTGCATCAGATGCAACGACTGCGTAAGACATTGCCCAGTAAATGCAATAAAAGTAAACCATCTATTCGGCCAAGTATGCTGCAAATCCTGCGCGAAGAAAGAAAATTTGACAAAGTAGCTACTTTATTATATAATAATATAATAATACTATTGTAAACACTTGAAGGAGGATACGATGGACGAAATTATTCGTGATATAGAACTGTTTTTAAGAAGAGCCGACTTTGCAGTCAGAGTCGAAGGTAGAAAGGTTTTGTCAGAGATATCAGTGACACCACCACAATTCTCAGCACTTCAATTTATAGTCAAAGAAAAAGACAATCCGATCAGCATAGGTGATTTAAGTAGATCCATGGGCCTTGCATTTTCAACCGTAACCGACCTTATCGATAGGATGGAAAAGCTAGGCTTTGTTGAGAGGCGCAAAGACGAACACGACAGAAGAGTTATACGCATCTACCCGCTTGACAAAGGCATAGACGTCTTAGATCAAGTAGTTGCTCACAGAGTTAGCTTCGTTGAGGACGTTATCGACGGCCACTACACAGACGAAGAGAAAGAGCACTTACAAAGAGAGCTGCAAAAGCTGTCCGAGCTGCTTAGAGAGAGCAAGAATAAATTAGAAAAGAAAAATTAATATTTACTTGAAGAGTCATGCGAGAGCGTGGCTCTTTTTTTACATTGAGAATGGTAGGAGAAGCGATTTTACTAAATTGAGTGAATTGAATAGAGAAAGTGATTTTAATAGAGAAAATGATTTTGTTTTAGCAAACGATTTTGTTTGAGAAAGTAATTTTGATTGAGAAAGTGAATTTACTAGCCATAGTGATTTTGCTTATTAAGCAATTTTGCTATGCTTAGTAATTTTAATAAGATAAGAAAAATGATTGTCGTGGCAAGACCATCAGCGTGTCAAAAAAGATTATCGTGGCAAAACGATTATCGTGGCAAGACCATCAGCGTGTCAAAAAAGATTATCGTGGCAAAACGATTATCGTGGCAAGGCCATTATCTTTGCATATAAAAAGATCTCGAAATTAATCGAGATCCTATATACATATATTAAATTAGATTGAGCAAGGACTATAACCACAGTCTTGGCACTCTCTGCAGCCGCCTGAGTGATTCATCTTGCCGCCGCACATTGGGCAAACATCAGGGTTTTCTGCAAGTGCGTTCTTTGCAAGTGCATCGATTTCGCCTTGTAGCTCGTCTATCTTTTCTTTAGTAGATTTTTTATTGTTCGAGATCAATATGCCGGCTCTTTGACAGCCATCTCTATAGATAGTTACGCCCTTAAGGCCCTTTTCCCACGCGAACATGTATAGCTCTTCGACTTGCTCTACTGTAAACTCGTTTGGAACGTTACATGTTGATGATATTGACGCGTCGATAAACTCTTGCCAAGCGGATTGAACAAGTATTCTGTCTTTGTAATCAAGGTCTTTACTTGTTACGATAAAGTCTGGAAGATCCTCTTCGTCTCTGATGCCGTGTGCGTCCATGTACTGACGAACGATCTCTGTATATACTTTGTAGTAAGTGTCTTCGTTGTTTAAGCTTTCTGTCTTTCTTGTGTATGAGATTTGGAATATCGGTTCAACGCCATTGGAGCAGCCAAGTAATGTTGAGATTGAGCCTGTTGGTGCCATAGTGAGTAGCTGTGAGTTTCTTACACCATGTTCCTTAATTAATTCGATTACGTCTGGATCGGCGTTCTTTTGAAGGAATTTTGATGCTAAGAATTCTTTTTCTCTATACATTGGGAATGGTCCGTCTTTTTTCGCAAGCATAG
>NZ_CAKPYL010000022.1 GCF_934202865.1 uncultured Fenollaria sp.
GCAGACGCTATAATTATAGACTTAGAAGATGCGGTATCATTACCAGAAAAGGATGCGGCAAGAGAACTTGTTAAAGAATATCTAAAAACATTTAAGTCAGAAGAAAAAGGCGGATCAGATATATATGTAAGAGTTAATCCTCTTGATACTGATTACTTCTACAAAGACTTAGATGCGCTAAAAGGTCTAAACTTCGATGGCATCATGCTTGCAAAAGCATCTCAAGAATCTGTAGAGGCTCTTTCTAAGTACTTAGATGAAAACAATCAAAAATACGATATATTCTGCTTAATTGAAACATCTCAAGGCGTTGAAGACGCAAGAAATATACTTGCTAAATCAAAAAGAGTAAAAGGCGTTTTACTAGGCGCAGAAGACTTAACACTTGATTTAGGCGCAAAGAGAACTAAAGAATCAGATGAAATTAAATACTCAAGAATGAGAATCGTTTCATGTGCAAAATCTCTTGGACTTCAAGCTATAGATACACCTTGGACAGATACAGACGATATCGAAGGCTTAGTCATGGATACAAAGAAAGCTAAGGCTATGGGTATGACTGGTAAAGCTTTAATATCTCCAAGACATGTCGATCATGTCAATGAAATTTTCTCTCCAAGCAAGGAAGATATTGACCATGCAATAAGAGTAATGGAAGCTCTTAAAGATGCTAAAGAAAAAGGCCTAGGTGCATTCTCACTTGATGGTAAGATGGTTGATAGACCAATTATCTTAAGAGCTATAAACACATTAAAGATGTCTGGCAATTATAAGGAGGAATATGATGAGCTTTTATAATGATGATATTAAATTATTAGATAAAAAAGATTATCCTAAGAAAGAAGCAAAGCCTAGCAAAGTTTATGAAAGCATAAAAGATTTATTTGATAAGCTTGATTTGAAGAACGGCATAACAGTTTCATCACACCATCATTTGAGAAATGGTGATGCTGTTTTAAATATGATGATGCTTGAACTTCAAAGAAGAGGCATAAAAGACATAACACTTGTAGCTTCATCACTATTCCCAGTTCATAAAGAACTAATACCATTACTTGAAGATGGCACTATAACAAATATAATCACTTCATATATATCAGGCGATTTAGCAAAAGCTATTTCAAAAGGCAAATTAAAAGGCAAAATACTAATGCAATCACATGGCGGAAGAGCTAGAAGCATAATAGATAAAGATGTTGTTATTGACTACGCTTTTATCGCAGCACCATCATGCGACCCTATGGGAAACATCTCTGGTGTTAATGGCGAAGCATCTTGCGGCTCAATGGGCTATGCTATAGCAGACGCTATTTACGCTAAAAAGAAAATAGCTATAACAGACACTATAGTTGACTATCCTAACTATCCAAGTGACATTACTGAAGACTACGTTGATTATATCTTAAAGGTAGATAGCATAGGCGATAAGAATGGTATTGTATCAGGTACAACTAAAGTTACTAAGGACCCAGTTGGACTTAAGATTGCTAAAGATACATTAAAAGTAATGAAGGCATCAGGTCTACTTAAAGATGGCTTTAGTTACCAAAGTGGCGCAGGTGGAATTTCGCTTGCAGTTACCGACTTCTTAAGAGATTACATGATTAAAGAAAATATCAAGGGTTCATTTGCAAGCGGAGGAATTACTGGCTATTTAACAGATATGCTTGAAGAAGGCTTATTCACTTCATTATATGATGTACAATGTTTTGACTTAAAAGCAATCGAATCTATTAAGAAGAATGCTAATCATTTAAGAATGAGCGGCTCTGAATATGGCAACCCAGAAGTATCAGCAGTAGTTGATAACCTTGACGTAGTTATCCTAGGCGCAACTGAAATTGACCTTGACTTTAACGTTAACGTTATAACAGGAGCAGACGGTATGCTAATGGGCGGCTCAGGCGGTCACCAAGATACAGCTGCTGGAGCAAAGATGTCAATTATCGTTTCAAAACTATTCTCATCAAGATTACCAGTTATTAAAAACAGAGTAGACGTAATCGCTACACCTGGAACAACTATAGACGTGCTGGTAACTGAAAGAGGTATCGCAGTTAACCCATTAAGACAAGATTTAATTGAAAAATTCAAAGCAAGTGGCCTAAACGTTATGACAATCCAAGAGCTAAAGGCAATTGCAGATAACTTTATGGGTGAACCTAATGACATCAAGAAAAAAGATAGAATTATTGGCTACAGTGAATATAGAGATGGATCTATATTAGACGCAATTTACGAGGTGTAATATGGGACTATTCTCAAAGAAAAAAGAACTTGATCTATATGCTCCAATCACAGGCAAGCTTATAGACATAACAGGGGTTAAAGACCAAGTCTTTTCACAAAAGATACTTGGCGATGGAATTGCCATAGAGCCAAAAGAAGGCGTTTTATATGCACCATGCGATTGTGAAGTAGTTCAATTATTTCATACGCTTCACGCAATAGGCTTAAAGGCAAAAGATGTTGAACTACTTGTTCACATCGGTATGGACACAGTTGAGCTCAATGGCGAAGGCTTCAAAGGCTTTGTTAATGAAGGCGACCATGTTAAGAAAGGCCAAAAGCTTATCGAGTTTGACATAGACTATATCAAGTCAAAAGGCAAAGAGGCTACTACACCTATAGTCATCACTAATATGGATGCAGTCAAATCACTTAATAAGAGCGAAGCAAAAGACATCGTTGCTAATCAAGAGATAGCTCTTAAAATTAATCTTTAATAATAATTATTACTAGGAGGTATGTATATGCATACCTCTTTTTAATTCTTGTAGCTAAACTTGCAAATTTTCTTCTTATATAATATAATCATTATAATAATAAAAAGGGTGATTGAATGAATAAAAAATTTAAAGCTGCTATAGTATTGACATTACTTTTATCTATGCTATTGTGTAATAGTGCATTCGCTGAAGATGCGGAAGATGAAGAAGATGTGGTAGTAAGCGATGAAAATTTGATTCTAGTAGACGAGAAGATAACTATATCACTAGCAGGCGATGTTTCATATTCAACTTATGTAAAGAATAAAGTTAATCAATTTGGCGTGACTTATCCAATGGAGAACGTTAGGGAAATATTCCAAAATGATGATATTAGCTTTATAAATTTGGAAACTGCTATTACTGATCGTAAGAAGCCAGCAAATATAAAAAAGGAATATAATTTCGCGTCAAATTCTAATACAGCTGCGGAGCTAGCCAATTCATCTATAGAGATAGCAAATCTTGCCAATAATCATGCGCTTGACTATGGTCAAGAAGGTTTCATAGATACAATGAATTTACTTGACGCTGCTGGCGTACAATACATTGGTGGTGGCAGAAAGCTTGATGAGGCAATATCTGCAAAAATAATTGAAGTTAAAAATAAAAAGATAGGTTTTATAGCCTTCAATGCAGTTGTACCTAGCAGAACATGGCTTGCTACAGATAAAAGAGCTGGCCAAGTAAGCATGTATCCATATGAAGTCGATAAAAGACTTGCATATATAAAAGAAGTCAAATCACAAGTTGACTATCTAATTCTATCGATACATTGGCAAGGCTTGAGCGATGCTAAGAAAGAAAAGGATTATATCAATGCAGCTCATAAACTAATAGATGCGGGAGTTGATGTTATCGTTGGCACTCATCCGCACTTAATGCAAGCAACTGAGTATTATAACGATGGTATCATTTTTTACAGCTTAGGCAACTTTATCTTTCCAAATATGGGAGGCAGGGCAGATAAGGCCGCTATAGTACAGCTTGAGATAGATCGAAGTGCTGAGGAAGAAATCAAAGTTAAGTACATTCCGACTAAGATGCTTGGCAATAGACCTGTCTTATTAAAAGATCAAGAGAGATTAAATGAGCTGTACTATATGAACGCTGTTAACAAAAAGTTCAATTCATACGTGCAAGCGAATGGATATATGATTAAAATAGAAAAATAATATTTGATTAGTAACGATTGGATGCAAGGCTATATATTAGTTCTGCATCCATTTTTATTAATTCTATTAGCATAAGAAAAACATATTCAATAAGATGAAGATAAAAATAATTTTATAAATAGAAAATGCTTGTATTTTATCAACTTATATGTTATAATTGATTAGTAAAAATATGCACACTTCACGATGTACGCCTCAGGTGCTAAACATTAGTTAAGGCGGCAGGTGAATGAAGTGTAAAGAAAAAACTTGGAGGTAGAAAGACATGGCAGTAATTGCAATGAAAGACTTATTAGAAGCAGGTGTTCACTTCGGACACCAAACTAGAAGATGGAACCCTAAGATGGCTAGATTCATTTTCACAGAAAGAAACGGAATCTATATCATCGACCTACAAAAAACAGTTGATCAAGTTGAAGAAGCTTACAAATTGGTTAAAGATGTTGTTGAAGAAGGCGGAAAGGTTCTATTCGTAGGAACTAAGAAACAAGCTCAAGAAGCTATCGAATCAGAAGCTAAAAGATGTGAAATGTACTACGTTAACCAAAGATGGTTAGGTGGTATGCTTACTAACTACAACACAATTAAGGGTAGAATCAAAAAACTTGAAGAATACAATAAGATGGAAGAAGATGGTTCTTTAAGCGTTTTACCTAAGAAAGAAGTTGCTACAATCAGAGCAGAAAAAGAAAAATTATCTAAGTACCTTGATGGTATTAAAGAAATGGGTGGAATGCCACAATTAATCTTTGTTGTAGACCCTAAGAAAGAAAAGATAGCTATAAACGAAGCAAGAATACTTGGTATACCTGTTATTGGTTTAGTTGATACTAACTGCGATCCAGATGAAGTAGATATCGCTATACCTGGAAACGATGACGCTATCAGAGCGGTTAAGTTAATAACTGAAACTTTAGCTAACGCTGTTATCGAAGGAAAACAAGGTAAACAAGAACGTTCTGAAGAAAAAACAGAAGAAAAAGAAGAAGAAATAAATAACGAAGAAAACTAGGAGGTAAATATGGCTATAAGTGCACAATTAATTAAGGAATTAAGAGAAAAAACTGGCGCAGGCATGATGGACTGCAAAAAGGTTTTAGTTGAAACTGATGGTGACATCGATAAGGCTATAGATCTTTTAAGAGAAAAAGGACTAGCATCAGCTGAAAAGAAAGCTTCTAGAATTGCATCTGAAGGCTTAGTTGCTTCTTATATTCACTCAGGAAGAATCGGTGTTTTAGTTGAAGTTAACTCAGAAACTGACTTCGTTGCTAAGACAGATGAATTCAAAGATTTTGTTAAAGATATAGCTATGCAAGTAGCTGCATCAAACCCTGAATACCTATGCGAAGAAGATGTTCCTCAAGAAGCTATTGATAAAGAAAAAGAAGTTCTTATACAACAAGCTATAAACGAAGGAAAACCTCAAAACATCGCTGAAAAGATGGTTGAAGGTAGAATGCATAAATTCTATGAAAGAGTATGCTTATTAGATCAACCATTCATCAAGGACCCAGGCATAACTGTAAATGATCTATTAAAAGATAAAATCGCTAAGATTGGTGAAAACATCAAGATTAGACGTTTCGTTAGATACGAAGTTGGCGAAGGCTTAGAAAAGAGAGAAGAAGATTTTGCTGCTGAAGTAGCAAAGCAAATGGGCAACTAATATATGGCTTATAAGAGGATCGTCTTAAAATTAAGTGGTGAAGCTTTAGCTGGTAGCGAAAAGACTGGTATCGATAACGAAGTTATTAAGTCAATCGCTAAAAGAGTAAAGACTATAACAGAAATGGGTGTTGAAGTAGGTATAGTTGTTGGCGGAGGTAACTTCTGGAGAGGAAGAGATTCGCTTAATATACAAAGAGCAACATCAGATTATATGGGCATGCTAGGCACTGTTATGAATGCACTTGCACTACAAGATGCTTTAGAAAAGATGGATGTACTTACAAGAGTACAAACTTCAATCGAAATGAGAGCTGTAGCTGAACCATATATAAGAAGAAGAGCAATTAGACAACTTGAAAAGAAGATGGTTGTTATATTTGCTGCAGGAACTGGTAATCCTTACTTTTCAACAGATACAACTGCCGCGCTTAGAGCTGCTGAAATCAATGCGGAGGCTATACTATTAGCCAAGAAGGGTGTAGACGGTATCTATGACAGCGATCCAAAGATAAATAAAGATGCGAAAAAGTTTGATAAATTATCTTATCTTGATATACTTAGCAAAAATTTAAAGATAATGGATGCAACAGCAACATCTTTATGTATGGATAACAATATACCGCTAGTAGTATTCGGTATAGATGACCCTGATAATATAGTCAGAGTTGTTGAAGGTGAAAGGATAGGAACTATTGTAAAGGAGGATTAATATGCCTGATAGATTTAGTCAAGAATATGAACCAAAGATGAATAAAACAATAGAAGTTTTTAAAGAAGATCTTAACTCAGTAAGGGCTGGTAGAGCTAACCCAGCACTACTTGATAAAATTATGGTTAGCTATTATGGTGTAATGACTCCACTGCAACAACTTGCAAACGTTTCAGCACCTGAAGCAAGACTACTAGTTATTCAACCATATGATGCATCAACAATACCAGAAATAGAAAAAGAAATTCAAAAATCAGACATTGGTATAACACCGTCAAACGATGGCAAGCTTATTCGTTTACCATTCCCTCAATTGACTGAGGATAGACGTAAAGAACTAGGTAAGATAGTTTCTAAAAAAGGCGAAGACACTAAGATTATTATAAGAAATCTTAGAAGAGACCTTATGGATACTATTAAGAAGGCTGAAAAAGATGGAGATATCAGTGAAGACGATAGAAAGACTTTTGAAGACGATGCTCAAAAATTAACTGATAAATACACTGATAAGATTGATGAGATTATAAAAGATAAACAAGCAGAATTAATGGAAGTGTAAAATATTAACCCCCCTCTTTATAGGGGGGTTATTTACAAGGAGATAGTTATGATTCCAAATCATGTAGCAATAATTATGGATGGCAATGGTAGATGGGCAAAGAAAAGAAATATGCCCAGAACTTATGGTCACAAAGAAGGTATGAATAGAGTTATAGAGAATGTAAGGTACGCCTCAGATACAGGCATAAAATATCTTACTCTATATGCGTTTTCTAAAGAAAACTGGAAGAGACCAAAAGAAGAAGTGTCATTTTTAATGAAGCTTATAATTATATACATTAACAGCCAAGTCGATGAATTAGATAAAAACAATGTTAAGATCGTCGTATCTGGTGATTTAGATGAAATATATCCGGACTCAAAAGCTGTTATAGATGGAGCGATTGAAAGAACATCAAAAAATACTGGACTTGTTCTTAATATCTGCTTAAACTATGGCTCAAGAGATGAAATAATTAGGGCTATTAATCTTGCTAAAAAAGATAATAAAGAGATTAAATCTTATGAAGATTTAAAGGATTACTTCTACAATCCATCTATACCAGACCCAGATTTCATAATCAGAACTAGCGGGGAAGAGAGACTATCAAACTTTTTACTTATGCAATCTGCATACAGTGAACTTTACTTTACTCAAAAACTATGGCCAGACTTTCATAAAGAAGATTTTAGAGAAGCCCTAGATAACTTTTCGGGTAGACAGAGAAGATATGGAGGAATATAATGAAGAGTTTTTTTAAAAGACTAGCTACATCAGTAGTAGTTTTATTGCTGCTTATATTAATAATTTATGATATGAACCATATCTATAGATTTGGTATGTTCTTATGCGCCTCTATAGCTTCATATGAAGTTTTACATATGATGGCAGATACAAGAAAGACTTTAGTTTATGCTCTTGCTATCTTTTTAAATCTTATAGTGTATACAAATACATATACAAATACATTTCCAAATGAATACATATTTATGATGATGAGTATAATATTCTCAATAATAAGTGTTGTGGACGAAAAGTTTTCATCAAGAAGTTTTGTAAGTTTGATATTTACAACATATTTTATAATATTTCCGTTCTCAATCTTCTACAAGTTCATTGATAGAGATAAGCTTATACTAATATTTTTAATCGCCATATCAAGCGATGTATTTGCTTATGTTTTTGGTTCGCTTTTTGGAAAGCATAAACTTATCGAAAGGATAAGTCCAAATAAAACTATAGAAGGTTCTGTATGCTCATACATCATAACTGTAGCAATCACATATTTTTATACAAAATACTTTAACCTAAATTTAAATCCATATTATTATATAGGTTTAATTTTAGCGCCTGTTGTTGCGCAATTTGGAGATTTAATATTTTCAAAGCTTAAAAGATATTATAATATTAAAGATTACGGTTACATATTTCCAGGACATGGAGGCATTATGGATAGATTTGACAGCGTTTTACTTGTATGTCCATTCGTACTAATATGGTTTTTTTAAGGAGCAATTTATAGATGAGTATAATAGTAGCAATTTTAGTATTTTTAGTTTTAGTAACAATTCATGAATTTGGTCACTTTATTGTGGCTAAGTGGGCTGGTATCAAGGTAAATGAATTTGCCGTTGGCATGGGTCCAGCTATATTTAAAAAGCAAAAAGGAGAGACTCTGTATTCACTTAGAGCATTCCCGCTTGGCGGCTACTGCGCTATGGAAGGCGAAGACGAGGATAGCTCTGACGAAAGAAGTTTTGACAATGCAAAAGCATATAAGAGACTTGTAGTTATACTAGCTGGTGCTTTTATGAATATAGTATTAGCTATATTAGCTTTTTTAATTGTTAATATGAATAGTGGCTACACTGATTTAAGAATTGATAAAATCGAAGCAGATTCGCCTGCATACATAGCCGGTATACAAGAAAATGACGAGATAATTTCATATAATGGTAAAAAGCCACTACTATTCTTAGAGTTAAGAAATATGATTATTAATTCAAATAATGAAAGTGATACTCTTAGAGTAAAAAGAGATGGCGAAATCATAGACATAGAAGTTAAACCTGAACTAGCTACAATTGAAGATGAGGGTCAAGTTATTGAGTACAAAAAGCTTGGCATCATGCCTAAAGTAAGTTATGATTTTTTAGGCTCGCTTAAAGAGAGTATAAATACCTGTAGATACGCTTACAGATCTATGTTTGAATTTTTAGGAAGAGCATTTAAAGGTAAAGTAAAAAAGAACGAAGTGTCAGGACCAGTTGTTATCATTAAGACCATATCGAGCGCAGCTAAAGTCGGATTTAGCTCTGTAATGTTCTTACTTGGCTTAATAAGTATCAACCTTGCCTTCTTTAATCTATTGCCATTCCCAGCTTTAGATGGAGGAAAGGCTGTCTTTATTCTATTTGAAATGATTACTAGCATCAAGCCAAATAAAAAAGTGGAATACATTGTGAACATAGTTGGCTTTTCACTACTAATGCTTTTATTTGTATTTGTAACATATAATGATATCAAAGGATTGATTAAATGATAAATAGAAAGAAAACTAAAAAAATATTTGTTGGCGGCGTTGCCATAGGTGGCGATGCGCCTATAACAATACAATCAATGACTAATACAGATACTAAAGATGTTGAAGCGACTGTCAAACAAGTTATTGAGATGGAAAGTCATGGACTAGATATAATAAGGATGGCTGTCAATGACGAAGAAGACGCTAAGGCTATAAAAGAAATAAAGAAAAAAATTCATGTGCCTGTCATTGCCGATATACAATTTGATTATAAGCTTGCTCTAATGGCGGCAAGAGAAGGCTACGATTGCATAAGAATTAATCCAGGCAATCTTAATTCAGAAGATGAACTTAGAGAAATAGTCGAAATATGTAAAAATAAGAATCTACCTATAAGGGTTGGGGCAAACTCCGGATCTATTTCTAAAAAAATACTAGATAAATACAAGGGCGTTAATGAAAACTCTTTAGTTTATGGAGCTCTTGAACAAGTTGAGATGCTTAATAAACTTGATTTTCACAATATAAAAGTATCTATCAAGTCATCAGATGTAAATACATGCATCGATGCAAATAGATTATTTTCAAGTCTATGTGACTATCCATTGCACTTAGGCTTAACTGAAGCGGGATCACCATCCGTTGGCATAGTTAAATCATCTATAGCTATAGGAACACTTCTTAAAGACGGTATAGGCGACACTATACGCGTATCGCTAACATCTGATCCATTAGAAGAAGTAATAGCCGCTAAGAAGATTCTGAGCGCTTTAGGAATACGTAGGGACTCAGTAAACCTTGTTTCTTGTCCTACATGTGCTAGAACTAAGATAAATATCATACCTATAGTCGAAGAGCTTGAGCCACTACTAGCAAATATTAAAAAAGATATAACAGTAGCTGTTATGGGTTGCCCAGTTAATGGACCAGGTGAAGCTAAAAACGCTGATATAGGTATCAGCATGAGTAAAGAATTTGCTTACCTATTTAAAAAGGGTAAAGTTATAAAAAAACTTGATAGAAATGAAGTAGTAGAAGAACTCTTAAAAGAAATCGAAAGAATGTGAACTAATGATAAAATTATTTAAACCTGAAGAACTGAATATTAATATAGACTTTCTTTCAAATGAAGATAAGATATTTTTTGAAAGCCCTGTGCTTAAAGATAAAACACTTAAAATAACTTATTATTATAATTTGAAAGATCAAAGTCTAAGCCAAAAAGTAGACGAATTAATTAAGTCTACTTTTTTAAAATTCTCTTTATCAGATGTAAATATTAATGCAATAGCATATACAAAATGCAATGAATATTTTGACTCGATAAGAAATGAGTTTACTGATATTGATGATAATTCATTTAACTGTGAAGAGCTTGATGATCTATATACATTTACTCTTGATAATCAGCTTTTGCTTGATAGTTTCAATGCAAATCCATATTTAGAGTTGATGAGATCCTTATGCTCAAGCTTTGAAAATAAAGTTATAAAAACTAAATGCAAAGAGATTATTATAAATAAGGAAGAATTTATTGATCAATTAAAGAGCAATGCTGAACAAATAAGTGAAAACTTTAAAATTGTTAAAGAAGAAAAGAAAAAGAGCGAGCCAAGCGCTGAAGCGAGTGGAAAGAAATCATTTTTCAGAAAGAAAAAAGAAATTGATAAGAAGAAATGCATTAAAATAAAAGATATTAGCTCGGATATGGACTTTATTACTATACAAGGGGAAGTTTTTGAATATGAATTTGTTGATAGGGATGACTATGCTTTACTTAAGTTTGCCGTTGATGATGGTGAAGAAGCTATAAGAGTTAGTAAATTCATTAGAAAGAATAAAGAAGGTCAATATGACTACGACTACGATATAGAAGATGGCGTTAAGCTATACCTTTGTGGTAATGTTAATCTATTCCAAAATATAATGAGCATAAAGATATATAGCTATGAAATTATTAATGAAGAAAAATCAGATGAAGCAGAAGAAGATATTAAGAGAGTTGAAATTGGTATTCACACAAAAATGACAAGCCAAGAAGGCTTCATATCAGCAAAAGAATACTTTAAAGAAGCTAAAAAGAGAGGCTATGAGTCCATTGGTTTTATGGATAAATATGTTGTACAAAGCTATCCAGAAATCATGGATGCAGCTATAGAAACAGGTATTAAACCTCTATATGGTGTTGAAGCTAATCTATTTGACGATACAAAATCACTAGTTAATAATTACAAAGGTGATAATAAAAACACCTTTGTTGTTTTTGACGTGGAAACAACTGGATTTTCAGCCATTGACGATAGAATTATTGAAATGGGTGCGGTGAAGATACAAGATGGTAAGGTCATAGATAATTTCTCTGAGTTTACTGATCCAGGCTTTCACATACCATATAGAATAACTGAGTTAACAACAATTGATGATGCGACTGTAGCAGGCTGTCCATCTTTTGATGAGCTGCTAGAAAAGTTTATGGACTTTTGTAAGGACTCAGTCCTTGTCGCTCACAACGCCGAGTTTGATATTTCATTTATCAAGAGCTCAATGCGCAGAAAAGGCATAAAATTTGATTTTGAATACATTGATACGCTTGAATTATCGAGATACTTACTACCAGATTTAAAAAAGCATAAACTTGACACATTAACATCTTTATTCAACATAACTCTAGAAAATCATCACAGAGCCATTGATGATGCTACTGCAACCGGCTTTGTCTTCTTAAAGCTCATTGATTTATTAAAAGAACAAGACTGTAATGATCTAGAAGCTTTGTCGAAAATAAAGTCAAATAACTATTACAATGTTTATAAAATATCAATATTTGCTACAAATCTAGTGGGCTTAAAAAATCTATATAGACTTATTTCACTATCGCATATCGATAATTATAATAGGCAACCAATAGTATATAAGAGTCAAATAGATGCTAACAGAGAAGGGCTTTTAATCGGAAGCGGCACTTATAATGGCCCTACATATAATGCTTGTATTAGATGTGAAGAAAACGATAAATTAAAAGAGATGATGAAGTATTATGACTTTATCGAACTTCAGCCAATAGATCAATATCTATACTTGATTGAAGATGAAAGTCTTCATGAAATGGACTCTATCAAAAATATTAACAGAAGAATATATGATAATGCAAAAGAACTTGATATACCTGTCCTTGCTAATGGTGATGTATACTATATAGATCAAAGCGACAGTGTATATAGATCTGTTTTAGTTTTTAATAGAAAAAACTTTGTAGGAAGCAGAAAAGAGTGTAATAATACCGATCATTATTTTAAAACTACTAAAGAACTTTTAAAGAATTTTCCATATTTAAGCGAAGAAGAGGCTAAGGAAATTGTTATTGATAATACTCTTGCTTTTGCCGAAAATTTTGAAAATTTCAGACCTATTCCTAAGGATACATTCCCGCCATTTATAGAAAATTCTGATAAAGACTTAAGGGACTGCTGCTATAATAAAGCTACGAGCATATATGGAGATCCTCTTCCAGAGATTGTCAAGAAAAGACTTGATAAAGAGCTTGATTCAATAATTGGCAACGGTTATGCCGTTTTATACATCATAGCAAGAAAACTTATTTTGCAGTCAAATGCTGATGGCTACGTAGTCGGCTCAAGAGGCTCTGTTGGTTCATCATTTGCGGCAACAATGAGTGATATAACCGAAGTAAATCCACTTATACCTCATTATGTGTGTCCAAATTGTAAACACAGCGAATTTGTTGATGATCCGAAATATGACTCCGGCTTTGACCTTCCTCGTAAAAACTGTCCTGTATGCTCACACGAGATGAATAGGGATGGACAAAAGATACCATTCGAGGTTTTCCTTGGCTTTCATGGTGATAAAGAGCCCGATATAGACTTAAACTTTGCTGGCGACTATCAACTAACTGCTCATAAAAATACTGAAAAAATATTCGGAGAAAACTTTGTGTTTAGAGCAGGTACTATAGGTACACTAGCCGATAAGACAGCTGCTGCTTGTATATTAGACTATCTTGAAAAGAAAAATAAAAGTATATCATATCTACATGCAATGTTCTTAAGCAAAAGAATAAAAGGTTCAAAGAGAACTACTGGCCAACACGCTGGTGGGGTAATGGTAGTGCCTAAAAATAAGAGCATACTAGACTTTACTCCTGTACAAAAACCTGCTGACGATATGAGAACTGATATAATAACTACACATTTTGATTATCATTCAATAAGCGGTAAGATACTTAAACTTGACCTGCTTGGCCATGATGTTCCAAACATAATCAAAAATCTTGAAGACTTAACTAATACCAAGATCGAAGATATACCATTTGACGACGAAAAAGTATTATCACTCTTCTCATCAACAGAGGCCTTAGGTATTAATAACGATGATTTAAAGTTTGGAGTTGGCACTATAGCCATACCTGAATTTGGTACAAACTTTGTTAGAGGCATGCTTAAAGATACCAAGCCAAAAACATTCTCAGACTTAGTAAGAATAAGTGGTCTTTCGCACGGCACAAACGTGTGGAACAGTAACGCTGAAAAGCTTGTAAATGAGATGAACGTACCGATGTCTGAAGTTATTTCTACAAGAGACGACATCATGAACCAATTAATTGACGCAGGCATGGATAAATCCACCGCATTTAAAATTATGGAGTTCGTTAGAAAAGGAAAACCATTAATACAAAAGAAAATAGTTGACAATGAAACTATAATTATAAATTATGAAGATGAGATTAAAAAGTACCCACTTCCTGAGTGGTATCTTGACAGCTGTCATAAGATATCTTATCTATTCCCAAAGGCGCACGCAGCGGCTTATGTAATGATGAGCTATAGACTTGCTTGGTATAAAGTATATTACCCACAAGCGTTTTATGCAACATACTTTACACAAAAGATAAATGACTTTGATTACGACGCTCTTGTTCATAGACTTGAAAATTTAGACGCCTTAGTAAGAGAGATTAGCCAAAACCCTCATCCAAAGAAAAAAGATGAGGACCTATTGTCGCTTGCTGAAGTAGTTAAAGAGATGGAGCTAAGAAATATAAAGATATCACCAATTGATCTAGATAGATCACTAGCTACAAAGTTTACTGTTATCGATGGGGAAATCATTCCGCCATTTACAGTTATAGCTGGACTTGGCAAAGACCCTGCTAATAACATTATAAGGGAGAGAGAGCTTAAGGAGTTTAATTCCATAGAGGACTTCCAAAAGAGGACTCAAGTAAATGCTACGGTAATTGCATATTTAAAATCAATTAACTTTTTTAAAGACATGCATGATACCAATCAGATAAGCTTATTTTAATTGACAAAATACATCTATTATAGTATAATTATCATAGTGGTGTAGTATTCTAGTCAGTATTTTATATCATGAAGGCGGGGCTAAAAATCCGCCAAAGAGCGTATCGATGAAGTTCTTGATTTGTGCTTGTGACGCCCAGTCATGGGCATTCTTTGAGAGTAAGGCAGATGGGGCGATCTACAACGGCATGTAGGCGTTGACCCTGCTGTCGCGGAGGCGTAAGATTTATCTTATGTAGACCTATTTTTTTAAATAGTGTAGCTTGCCTTGAGTGATTTAGTGCGGATGATAAGGCCTTTTTATTGAACTTGTGGCCAAAGATCAATAAGAAAAGTTATCGAAACCTAAATTGCAAAAGAGGCTAAGGATATAAAATACTGTTTGGGAAAACTTCTAGACTAAATCGTAAGATGACTAAAAAGGGATTACAGTGCGGACTAAGTGGCAATCCAGTATTATATTTGGCGACAATATAATTACTAAATTAATGGGAAACCGCTATGATTGGTGACATATAGCCTTAGTAAGGGAAAACCAACTGGACCTAAGCCGTAATATTTACTTTTTTAGTTTCCACTAAGCTGATAGATTACTATCAGCTTTTTTTGTTGTATATAAGCTTTGTTTATGGTATAATAACAATGTAATTGCAATTAATTATAAGAGGTGTAGAAAATTTCAAATTCTAAGAAAAAGTATAAAGACAAAAGCGTAGATAAATTAAATAAAGACAAAAAACATAAAGCTGGTAAAAGCGATTTAAAATGGACGCTATCCATTACCATCTTTACTTTTGCTATGTCCATAATACTATCTTCAATAATTGATATATTGTTAGAAGATGTCGGGATATTAGTTGGAGTTATACTTCTATTAATAGTAATAATGATTGGTATATTGTTTGATATCATTGGTGTTAGCGTAACTACAGCAGAAGAGAAACTATTTCATGCTATGGCATCAAATAATATTGAAGAAGGTAAAATCGCCATAGGATTAATTAAAAACGCCGATAAAGTATCAAGTTTTTGCAATGATGTAATCGGAGATATGGCGGGCATTATCTCAGGTGCTTTAGGTGCAACACTTTTAACAAAGATAGCTATGCATTTTGATAATGTTAATGTTGCTATCTTAGGAACTTTAATAACTGCATCTGTTGCTGCTGCAACTGTTGGAGGCAAATCATTAGGCAAGTCTGTAGCAATGTTAAAGTATCGAGATGTTATTTTTGCACTATCAAAAATTATTTTAAAATTTAAAAAAATATTTAAGAAGAATAAATAGCATGAGATTAGATAAATATTTAAGTGAATTTAAAAATATTGATAGCAGAACAAAGGCTAAGAAATTAATTTTAGCTGGCTTTGTTTTTGTTAATGGAAAAGCTTTACTAGATCCTAGCTATGATATCAAAGAAGATGATGAGATAGATATAGACTCAGATAACGACATAACAAGATATGTATCTAGGGGTGCTCTAAAGCTAATTAAAGCTATAGAAGCTTTTAAGCTCGATATTCGTGACAAGACATGTATTGATATAGGCGCGTCAACAGGAGGCTTCACAGACGTTTTAGTGAAGCGTGGAGCACGTTTGGTCTATGCACTTGACGTTGGAAAAGATCAACTTCATCCATCATTAAAGAATAATGAAAAAGTTATTTCATATGAATCTTTTGATGCTAGAGACATTACTAAGGAAACTTTTAATGAAAACTTTGACATAGCGACATCCGATCTGAGTTTTATTTCACTAACATTATTAACGGATGCTTTTAATATACTTGTGAAAGAGGATACAATGCTAATAGTTTTAATAAAACCTCAGTTTGAGTCAGGCAAGATAAAGAGAAAAAATGGCATATTTAATGATGCTAAATTACATATAAACGCAATAAATAATGTGATTCTATCTTTTAGGGAGAAAGGCATATATTTAAATGACATATGCAAGTCTCCTATAGAGGGAGGAGAAGGCAATATTGAGTATCTCGCTCTATTTACAAGATATGATAATCACAACAATATTGATATAAAAAGATTGGTTAAAGAATCTTTAAGTAGGTGAAGAAATGCTTAGTAAATTATATATAAAAGATTTTGCTATAATTGATTCATTAAATCTTGATTTTAACTATGGATTCTCTGCTATTTCAGGTGAAACAGGTAGTGGTAAGTCTATCATAGTAGATGCCTTAGCTGTAGTTTTAGGGGCAAAGGCTAGTAAAAACCATATAAGAGATGGCTTTGATTCGTCAAGTATAGAAGCTCATATTGATATAGACAATAAAAAATTGGGCAAAGTAAACTCCATTTTAAACGCTAAACTAAAGAGTCCACTTATTTTAAAGAGAATTATATATAGAGATAAGCCTAGTGAAAACTATATTAATGGTATAAGCGTAAGTCTAAAGGATTTAAGTGAAATAAGCGCTTTAAGCATTAATATATTGGGACAGAAAGAGCAATTCACACTGCTTGATAGAAATGAACATATATATATACTTGATTATTTTGGTGATGAAACATATAAAGCCTTGCTCAAAGAAATAAATGAATTATATTTAAAGATAGAAAAAAGCAATAAGCGTTTAAAAGAGCTTCCTAAGGATCAAAAAGATATCGATAATCAAATAGATTTTATAGAATTTCAAAAGAATGAAATAGATGAAGCTGAAATTTTAGATGGAGAAGATGAAGACTTAGAGACTGAGATAAAAAGACTTAACTCGAGTGAAGACATCAAAAAGACTGCCTATAGCATTAATCAAATGCTTAGAGATAGTGATAATTACAGTGTTGATTCAATCTTATCCGACGCTAGTAATTTAGTTGATGATTTAAAAGAGTATTCAAAAGACGCTGAGGCTTGGTATGAAAAACTTATGGACTATCAAGAGCTTATTAAGGATATAAATGAAGAGATAAAATATTTTTCAGACTCTATTGACTATGATCAAGAGCGGTTATATGAATTAAGCAAGAGGCTCGACGAGATAAATAAAATAAAGTATAAATATGGCAATAGTATTGCTGAGATAAACGCATATAGAGAAGACTTAAATAATAAGTTAAATGAAATAAAAAATATTGAACAAGAAAAAGCAGCTTTAGAAAAGTCACTCATTGAAGATAAAAAAGCTTATGATGAAAAAGCGGATGAATTAAGTCTAAAAAGAAAGGCTCTTGCTAAAACAATCGCAAAAATGCTTGAAGATGAGTTAAGAACATTAAATATGAGTAATATTCAAGTTGAGATTTCAGTCGAAACAAAGAAGGCCATGAAAGATTATGGTTATGATGATGTAGAAATTTTGATGAGTGCAAATAAAGGTCAATCAGTTAAACCTATAAGCGAAATCATCTCTGGTGGTGAAATGTCAAGACTAATGCTAGCAATTAAAAATTTAGGTGCTGATTTTGATAATATTGACACAATCATCTTTGACGAGATAGACGCAGGGCTTAGCGGCTACACTGCTAGCTGCCTTGCAAATAAGCTTAAAGAATTAGCAGAAAAATATCAAATAATATCAATATCACACTTACCACAGATATTAGCTAAAGCAGAGGAACACTACCTTGTAGAAAAAGCTAGCGACAGCGAAGCAACTATAAGCCACGTTAAAAAGCTAGATTACGACGGAAGAGTAATAGAGTTAGCAAGGCTACTAAGCTCTGGTAAGATAAGTGATATAGCAATAAAAAATGCAAAAGAATTATTAAAAAGTGAGGACTAGAATGGAAAATATCGAAGTAGAAAAAACATTAAAAAGCGAAAAAATTTATCAAGGTAAAATATTAAGTTTACGTATTGATACTATTGAAATGCCTAATAAAAAGTATTCAAAGAGAGAGATAGTAGAGCATAAGCCTGCTGTTGTCATCATTGCAATAAAGGGCACAAAACTTTTAATGGTTAGACAATTTAGAAAAGCTGTAGAAAAAACTTTATTAGAAGTGCCAGCTGGCTTAGTTGAGGTACAAGAAACTCCAGTACAAGCTGCAAGTAGAGAGCTTGAAGAAGAAACAGGATACTTATGTGAAAATCCAAAATACATTATGGAGTTCTACACATCACCAGGCTATTCTGACGAAAAGATAGATTTATTTTTAGCTGAAGACTTAGTTAAGACAGAACAAAATCTTGATGACGGCGAATTTATAGAAGTAGAAGAAATCGAAATTGAAGAGCTTAGAAAGAAAGTATTGTATGGCGAAGTTCAAAACGCAAGCTCAATCATAGCAATTAATTATGCATACGATTATATAAAGAGTAAAAATGAACATAATTAACATCATTGAGAAAAAGAGAGATAAAAAATTATTAAATAAAAATGAAATTGACTTCTTTATAAGAGGCATATTGGACGAATCTATTGCTGATTATCAAACATCAAGTCTACTTATGGCAATATTTTTAAATGGACTTAACGACGAAGAAACTTATTATTTAACAAAAGCAATAATTGATAACGGTGAATATATCAATTTTGATGGAGTAAACTCGACAATCCTTGATAAACACTCAACTGGTGGAGTAGGTGACAAGATAAGCTTAATACTTGGGCCAATACTTGCTTCTATGGGATATAAATTTTTAAAGATGAGCGGCAGAAGTCTTGGCTTTACAGGCGGAACTCTTGATAAATTAGAATCAATTCCTGGATTTAAAGTTGATCAAAGTGATGAGTGGATAGAAAAAACTGCTAATGACTTAGGTTTTTTCATAGTTAGTCAATCAGAAAATATTGCAAAGGCAGATAGAATTTTATATGCACTAAGAGATGTTTGCGCAAGTGTCGACTCAATTCCGCTTATAGCCTCATCTATACTTAGTAAAAAATTCAGCTTTAGAAATGATTCCTTACTTATTGATGTTAAGTGTGGTACGGGAGCCTTTATGGAAAGTTTTGATAAGGCAAAAGAGCTTTGTGACGCTATGCTTAATATATCCAAAGCATTCAATAGAAAAACTACTTGTATAATAAGCTCAATGAACAAAGCTCTTGGCAAGAGAGTTGGTAATAATCTAGAGAGTATAGAAGTAGTCGACTTTTTAAAAGGTAATTATAAAGCTTA
>NZ_CAKPYL010000023.1 GCF_934202865.1 uncultured Fenollaria sp.
GAGTATTGCCACCAAAGAAACTTCTGGTAGGTCAAGACCTTCTCTAAGAAGGTTTATTCCGACTAGGCAATCAAATTTCTTTTCTCTAAGATCCTTTATAATCTGCATTCTATCAATTGCAGTGACATCTGAGTGCATATAAGTAACATTGATACCTAATTGATCAAGATACTTAGTTAAGTCCTCAGCCATCTTTTTAGTAAGCGTTGTGATTAATACTCTCTCATCTTTTTTAGCTCTGATTCTAATTTCCTTAATCAAGTCATCTATTTGACCCTTAGTAGGTCTTACTTCAATCACTGGGTCTAGTAGGCCCGTTGGTCTAATAACTTGCTCTACAGTGTTTTTAGAGCGTTCTAGCTCATATTGAGCAGGTGTCGCGCTCACATATATAACTTGATTCATCATAGCTTCAAACTCAGCAAATTTCAATGGCCTATTGTCAAGAGCGCTTGGTAGTCTAAAGCCATAGTCTACAAGCGATGTCTTTCTAGACCTATCGCCCTCATACATTGCTCTGATTTGAGGTACACTTACATGTGACTCATCTATAAAGGTTATAAAGTCCTTTGGGAAGTAGTCAATCAAGGTATATGGCCTTGATCCTGGTTGTCTTTGTGATAAGTGTCTAGAATAGTTTTCTATACCCGAACAAAAACCTATCTCATTAAGCATTTCCAAATCATAGTTAGTTCTCTCTTTAAGTCTTTGTTCTTCAACAAGTTTACCATGCTCATGAAGCCACTTAAGCCTATCATCGAGCTCAAGCTTAATGCTTTCAATAGCTTTTTTAACTTTGTCATCAGTTGTCGCATAGTGAGACGCCGGGAAGATGGATACATGCACTCTAGTGCCTATAATCTCGCCAGTTAATGAATCAATTTCAAGTATCTTATCAATCTCGTCGCCAAAGAACTCAATTCTAAAGGCATTTGTCTTTTCAGATGCTGGGAATATATCGAGTATATCTCCTCTAACTCTAAATGTTCCTCTGATAAAGTTTATATCATTTCTGACATATTGTATGCTAATTAATTTTTTAATTACATCATCTCTTGAGATTTGCATCTCAGGTCTAAGTGATACCATCAGCTTTTCATAATCAATTGGGTCACCTAAGCCATATATACATGAAACAGACGCAACAATGATTACATCTTTTCTTTCAAATAAAGCTGCCGTTGCAGAGTGCCTTAGCTCATCTATGTCGTCATTGATCTGACTGTCCTTAGCAATGTAAGTATCAGTTGCAGCTACATAAGCCTCTGGTTGATAGTAGTCGTAGTAGCTTATAAAGAACTCAACAGAGTTTTCTGGAAAGAATTCCTTAAACTCGCTATATAACTGATACGCAAGAGTCTTGTTGTGTGCGATGACTAAAGCTGGTCTTTGCGTCTGTTTAATTATATTTGCCATAGTGAAAGTTTTACCAGAGCCTGTTACGCCTAGCAAAACTTGATCCCTATAGCCTTTATTAATCCCTTCAGATAGTGATTCTATTGCCTTTGGTTGATCTCCAGTAGGAGTATAATCAGACTTTAATTTGAATTTCACTATGCATCACCTTTACTAATATCTATCTCATAAATAATGTTCTTCGTATAATTCTTATCAATAACCTTTGTACTTTTATATAGCTTCTTTAAATCATTAGTCAAATATAAACTTAAGTTATCGACATTTTCAAAAAGAACTTCCTCTTTAAGATTATTATCCAATTTGCATAATAATAAATCATATGACTCAAGATTTATATCTTTTTTAGCTAAAACATATTCATCATCTATCTTTTTGATGTAAGAGTAATCGCCCTTAATTATCATCTTATAAAATCTTTCATTTAAGTTATAAGTATATAGGCTAGTGCCTTCAATCTTATTGTCAATTCTATAAACAAAGGAATTATCATCAGCATAATAATAGTTTTCTACTTCATCTATAAAGTCATAATCTTCAAAGTCTCTAGTGATATATAGCATTTGATTGATGTCATACTTTGATAAATATACGTAGAAGCCGTTGATATAAGAGGCTCTGATTATATTATCCTCAGCGCTAAATAATTCTATATAGCTATCGTCATTTAGATCTACTTCATAAAGAGTCGTCATATTAGCCTCGCCTCTGCTGATTGCAAGAACTGAATCATCGCTCTTAAAGTTTGCATCAATTATATTTAAATCATCTTTATAATCAATAAACTTTATTTCATCTTTTTCTTCATTGTAAACAGCACTGCTTAAAGCTGAGGACTTGTCTTTAAAGTTGATAATTATGTCATCATTTTTATTATTCTTGTATATGGACTTAATATCACCACTAAAAGACAATATCTTCTTAGAATTTCTGCTAGCTATATCATAGATATAGATATTGTTCACATCATCGTCTTTTTTGTTATAGTATATAGCTTTATCTGTATTTAGCTTAAAGACATTACCATTGTCGACAAACTTTGAAATAATTTCTTCATCAAGCGAGAGAACTTTACCCTCATTCGCATCAAAATTTATTTTTAAATTTTTTATAGGATGCTCATGATCATCCTTTTCATAAACAAATTTATATTTAATCTGCCAAATAGGCTTATCTGTATAAATTAATTCAGCTGAATCAGGTAGGTTCGCAATAAGCTTGTATTTTTGCTTGACATAATTGATTGCATTGTCCTTAGTGTACTTTATATCAATATTTTTTATACCACTTTTGTCAATAAGAAAATCATCCGCTTCTATATCATCTGGAAGTTTATTAAGCAGCTTGATGCTTATATATGGCGTGCAAACATTGTTCGAGTCTTTCTTCGAATTAAGCAATATGTGAAACTTGCCGTTTTTATATACTACAGATGAAAGCTCTATATCATCAGTTAAGCATGGCTTAATAACCATGCTTAATAATGAACTATCATTTTTGTCAATTTCCACCCTATCATTTTGTACTTCAAGATCCTTTAAATAATTAATCTTTCTTAGCACAAAAGGAATTTCTTTATTTTCACTTAACTCAATCTCTTCTCCTTCATCTGTAGGAGCGTCAAGCTCGTCAAAACCATAGCGCTTATCACTATCCTTTATGAATAGTGGTCCGTTAGTACAAGCGCTTAGTGCAAGTATTGAGATAAATATAAGTAATAAAGATATATTTTTTCTCATCTAATTAATTATATTTCTTCATCTTCATTAGATTCATCATCTGAACCTAAGTCTATATCGTTTAATAAATCTCTTAACTTTCTAGCTTCAGCATGTGTTAGGGATATGCCCTTACCCATCCTGCTGTGGTCTTCTCTCCAGTTTCTAATGTCAACTTTGCCATCGGCACCGTTCCAAGAAATAACATTTACTTCTTTAACCATGCCCTTGCCATTGTTAGAAAATTCTCCTAATTGTTCTAGTATTTCGTATTCAAAATCTTTTGCCATTTTCTTCTCCTATTTATTTAATATTTCTATAGCTTTTTGTATTTGATTATCTTTTCCAAGATTGTCTATAGATATAGTTTTTACTTCTTCATTTAATTCTACTTTTACATCAGGTGATATGCCCTTGCCGTGTATATTGACTCCGCTAGGTGTGTAATAAGCACTTGTAGTAAGTTTTAGGCCTTCACCATCTGGCATATTGTATACAGTTTGTACTATGCCCTTGCCAAAGGTTTGTGTGCCGACTATAGTTGCTCTCTTTCTGTCTTTAAGCGCGCCAGCAACTATTTCCGAAGCTGATGCAGAGCCCTTGTTAACAAGAACAACTATCTTGATATCGTCTGCGCCTTTAGTAGCGTTTATAGTTTCTTTATTGTTTTGCTTATCAAGTGTGTACATGATTAAGCCGCCATCAAGAAATGTGTTAACTACTTGTGTTGATGTTGTTAACAGTCCACCTGGATTGTTTCTTAAATCAAGTATTAGCTTTGTCATACCTTGCTTCTTAAGCTCTTTATATTGCTTGTTGAAGTCATTATATGTTGGCGTATCAAAACCTGATATATTTATATAGCCTATATTATCTTTTAATAGCTTTGATGAAACAGTTTGCACTTTGATTATTTCTCTAACTATATCAAAGTCTAAGAATTGTGCCTTACCATTTTTATCTCTTCTTAATATAGTGATTTTAACCTTTTCACCAGGCTTGCCTCTCATAATCTTTACAGCATCATCCAGTTTGTCTGCAGTAAAGTCTTCTCCATTAATCTTTATGATCTTATCATCAGTTTTTAAGCCAGCTCTATCTGCTGGTGTACCCTTCATTGGTGAAACTATTGTAATTAAGTTATCATCAATAGATCCGCTTACGTATATACCAAGGCCAGCGAATTCACCGTCAGTCTCTTCATTAAACTTTTTATATTCGTCTTCAGTCATGTAATATGAGTATGGATCATTTAAGCTACTTACAGCGCCTTTAAGCATACCCATAAGAACGTCGTAATCATCTGCCTTCTTATAGTAATTTTTATCAATCATACTCTTAACTTCATTTATTCTCTCTAAGACATATTCATCATCAAGTTTTTTATCAGTCTTTTCATTATCATCTTTCTTTGCAATGATCTTCGTATCAGCAACTTTACTCTTTGAATTGCCGATATTATACGAAATAAGATTGCTTGTAAAAAATAAAGCTAAGACCAATATTGTTATTAATACTTTCTTTAATTTCATTTTATCCTCCGTTATCTAAGCCAATTTATTGGATTTGTGAAATTACCGTTCTTTCTTACTTCAAAGTGTAAGTGTGGACCGGTTGAGAATCCAGTTGATCCAACTTTTGCTATTGCTTGTCCTTTTTTGACTTTCGCTCCCTTGCTCTTTAATAATCTCGAGCAGTGTCCGTAGCCAGTAACTATCTTTCCGCCGTGGTCAACTAGTACTAGGTTACCATAGCCAGCATATTTACCAGAGAAAATAACTGTGCCGTCTGCCGCTGCAACGATATTTGTTCCTGTTGGAGCAGGTATGTCTATGCCGGTGTGTAACCTTTTTATCTTAAATATAGGATGGTTTCTATAACCATAGCCTGAACTAATTCTAGTATGACCAGGTAGTGGCCATCCAAGCTTGCCGCCTACAAACTTTTGAGAATTAGATTGAAGCTTAAGTATTTGCGCTCCTAAGTTTTTAGAGTCTTGCTCAAGTTTTGCCAGACTCTTTTTAGCCTTCTCTATATCATTTTTTAATATTGCAAATTGTTTTTCTTGTTCTGATTTTAATTTGGATACTTCATCTTTTTGACTAGCTAGTTTGTTTTTATTCTCAACTTGAGTGTTCTTTAAACTTTCAAGTGAAGATTTTATCTTAACGATGTTATCAACTTCGCCCTCAATACTTGCTATAAGGTCTTGATCTCTCTTCGCTATCTTTTGAACCATGTTTTTCTTAGAAAGATAATCATCCAAAGACTTAGATGAAAGAAGTACTGTAACGTAGTTATCATCACTGTTCATATACATGCTTCTTAATCTCTTTCTAAATAAAGCATCATTTTCTTTTAGTCTCTTTTGAGCATCTTCAAGCTCAGTAGTCTTTTGCGCTATCTTGCCATCAGTCTCTTTAATAGCGTTATTAAGATTATCTATACTCGAGTTTAAAGATGAAATACTATTTCCATACTTAACTATATTGTTATAAACGTTTGTAGATTCTTTTTGTTTAGTGTTTATCTCATTTTTTGTGTCCTTAATCTGCTTGTCAACATTTTTCTTCTTATTCTTTAGCTTACCAGCTGCAAAGACAGTTTGAAAACTTAAAGCTAATATTAATAAAACGATTATCAATCTCTTCTTCTTAAACAAATAATCACCTATACCTTTAATAACTTCTTAAGTGAACTGATGCTACCAAGCATACCAATTCCAACACCTAATGTCACAAATATAATACTAAAGTCTGTAATAATATTTTCCGGACTAACTAAGGCATCGCTAAGCATTCCATTTTTTGATCCAGCTAGATAATCATATACATATGAGTAGCCAAATTTTACACATAGCATTGCGATAAGTGCTGCAATTAGGCCTATCATTATACCCTCAAACACATATGGACCAGTGATGTAGCCGTTAGTTGCTCCAACATACTTCATAATCTCAATCTCTTTCTTTCTTGAGCTTATGGATAATCTTATAGTATTTGAAATCAAGAATATTGAGATGAATATTAAGGCTATGATTAAAGCAAAGCCGCCTATCTGCATGTACTTAGATATCTTAAGTAAATGTATTACTTCATCAGATAAATACCTTACATCTTCAACGCCTGGCATCATCTTGATCTCTCCAGCAACATCGTTTATCTTTTCTATATCATTAACATGAATCTTGAATGCATTTGGTAGTGGATTATCTTCCTTGTATTCTTCAAGTAAGTAGCTCTTATTTTCCCATTGTTCAAACATGCTTTCTAGGCCTTCATCTTTGGAGATAAATTTAACTTCTTTAACTTCATCTATGTCCTTGAGCTTCTCTTCCATGTCCTTAATACCTTCATCATCAACACCATCTAATAAGAAGACCTTTACTTCGTTTATCTTTTCTTTAGTGTCTCCAACAACTTTATTAACGCTTAAAACTATAATCAATACAGTTGAAAGTATTAATAAAACTGAAAGTATAGATACTATTGCTGCTAAGGCCATGTTGAAGTGCCTTGCTATACCTTTAAATCCGTCTTTAATTATATTTATCATTTCTCTAAATTTCACAGTAGTACCCACCTTCATATACATCACTTACAACATTGCCGTGGTTTAAAGTGATTACTCTTTTTTTCATCTCGTCAACGATGTTCTTCGCATGCGTTGCCATGACTATGGTTGTGCCTCTATTGTTGATATCTTGCAATAAGTTCATTATTTCCCATGCAGTATCTGAGTCAAGGTTACCTGTTGGCTCGTCCGCAATGATAACATCAGGCTTATTTACTAAAGCTCTGGCAATGGCAGTCCTTTGGCACTCGCCTCCTGAAAGTTGGTGAGGATAAGACTTTGCCTTGTCACTTAGACCAACCATGCTTAGTATAATAGGCACACTCCTTCTAATCTCTCTAGGCTTCTTACCAATAATCTCCATAGCAAAAGCAACGTTTTCATAAACAGTCTTATTAGGTAAAAGTCTAAAGTCTTGAAAAACAACTCCTATATACCTTCTAATATATGGAATCTTTCTATTACTAACATCAGTTATGTCTTCATTGTTCAAATATATTTTGCCGCTAGTGGGCCTAATTTCTTTCAATATTAATTTTGTCAAAGTTGACTTGCCTGCCCCAGATGGTCCTATCAAAAATACAAACTCACCCGGTTTGATGTGTATGTTTATATCATTAAGAGCAAGAACTTCGCCATATTTTTTACTTACGTTTTCTAATCTAATCAAAAATATAACACCTCTTGTCATTTATAATCGTTTTGTGGTAGAATATACATATATATTATAATACAAAATGCTTAAAAAATAAAGGGGGAATTTCTTTGAACAAGAAAACACTAAGATCTCAGCTCTTAGAGACAAGAAAAAATATCTCCGAAGAAGATAGACTTAATAAATCAAAGATAATAATCGATAAGCTGATGGCGACTCACGAGTATAAGAACGCTACTAATATCATGGCCTTTGCTAGCTTTGGTACCGAGGTTAATACTCACGATTTTATCAAGACTTCACTTGCTAATGGCAAGAGAATCATCTTACCTATATCAATCAAAGAAGACAGAAGTCTTTTTTTGCAAGAAATTACAAATTTTGATGAACTAAAACCATCTACTTATGGTATACTAGAACCAGAGAAGAAAGAAAATTTTGATAGAAATAAACTTGACCTAGTCATAGTTCCCGGTGTTGCCTTTGACCACAGAGGCTTCAGGTTGGGCTACGGCGGCGGTTACTACGACAGATTATTAGCCTCACTTGATAAGAGAACTAAGATTGTCGCTATCAATTTTGAGGAGCTATATGTATATAGAGTTATTATTAGCAGGTACGATATGAAAGTTCCTGTCCTTATAACAGATAGAAAAATTAGAAATTTCCAAAGGAGAGCAAGATGAAAAGATATATTGGTACAAATGTAATGGGTTTGAGATGCCCTATAATAAAAGCTGGAGATGATATAGTTGACATCGCTGTTGACACTATATTAAAAGCAAGCGAAGCCGGTAATTTTAAAATTAATGACAGAGACGTCGTTGGCTTGACTGAATCGATAGTTGCTAAGTCTATGAATAACTTCGCAACAGTTGATGACATAACTCATGACGTAAAAAACAAATTTAACTGCGATGAGGTTGCTCTAATCCACCCTATCATGAGTAGAAACAGATTTGCAATTTGCTTAAAAGGTATTGCTAAAGCGTTCAAAAAAGTATATGTCTTATTTAGTTACCCTCATGACGAAGTTGGTAACCACCTATGCGATCCAGATGAGCTAGATAACTTTGATATCAACCCTTATGGCGAGATAGTTGAAGAAAAAGAATTCAAGCAATGCTTCCCTAATACAAAGCACATATTTACTAATGTCGACTACATTGAATACTACAAGGAAATAATTGAAGAATCAGGCGCAGAAGCAGTTATGCTATTTGGCAATAACGAAAGAAATGTACTTAAATACACTAAAAACATCCTAGTATGCAGTATACACACTCGCGTTAGAACTAAAGAAAAGCTTAAAAAAGCAGGCGCAGAAAAGATATTCTGTTTATCTGAAATACTCGATACATCCATTGACGGTTCAGGCTTTAACGAAAAATATGGTCTACTTGGCTCAAACAAGTCTACTGAAAACAAGATAAAGCTATTCCCAAGAGATTGCGAAAAAATCGTTTACGCTATTCAAGATAAAATTCTAGAAAAAACTGGCAAAAAGATTGAAGTCCTTGTTTATGGTGATGGTGCTTTCAAAGATCCGGTTGGTAAGATATGGGAACTAGCTGACCCAGTTGTCTCCCCTGCTTTTACAGATGGCTTAAGAGGTACACCAAACGAAATAAAACTTAAATACATCGCTGACAATAGCTTTGCGGAATTAAAAGGAGAAGAGCTAGAAGAAGCCATTAAAGAAAAGATTCATAATAAAGACAGTAATCTAGTTGGCTCGATGGAGTCACAAGGAACAACACCGAGACAATTAACAGACCTTATAGGCTCACTATGCGACCTAACAAGCGGTAGCGGCGACAAAGGTACTCCTATAGTTTACATCAAAGGCTACTTCGATAATTTTTCAGAAGAATAATATTAAGATATTTTTAAAGGCGATTAGAATTTTTTCTAATCGCCTTTAAAATGTTTTCCGATCATATTTGAGCAAAAACTAATTTGTAAGTTTTTCCTCTGCTTTTATTACTTTACCATCTTTTGTTTCAACAATATAAATTCTATTTGCTAAATCCTCGTTTGTTTTAAATAAGGAAGCAAAATCATTAAAACTTTCAAAAGTATATTTCCTGTCGCCCTTTGTATCTTTAGCGTACTTTTCTTCAACATCAATTATTATTACCTTTGTATTTTCATCAACTTTTAGCATATCCTTATTATCTAATTCCTTATAATAAAAACCACCTGGATATTCATCTTCAGGTATTTCTAACCTTTCTAGTTCCTTTTTATCTTCTTCTAAGAAGTAATTTAAAAGTATAACTTCTTGTGCTTCTATCTCCGTTTCATTTACTTTAAGGAATTTGTAAGTTTTAACTGTGCTTTCCTTAGAATCACCCTTTTCATTATTTGATACATCTTTGTTGCAAGCAAATAATGAAAGTGTAAAAATTAGTAATGTTGTTAATAATAGTATTTTTTTCTTGTTCATAATAATCCTCCTTTTTTAAACAATCCAATCATAAATTTTATATAATATAATTAATTATCAGTCATGCACCCCCATATCACTATAGTTTTATTTTATTTAAACAATTATAATTATAGCTAGCATTGTAAAATTATAATTGTATTAAATTTTATAACTGAAAAACTATTGTTCACAAGCATTTATTGTTATTTCTCCAGTTAAGATGTTTATTGATTTGTTACTTATTAAAACTTCATATTTACATCCTTCAGTAGTCTTCATCTTAATTATCGTATCATCTTTAAACTCATTATCATAAACTAATTTATTATTTTCCATAATAATAATATTGTATTTAATTCCACCATTACAGCTTAAGTCAGATAAATTAAGTGTAAAACCATTATAATTTAATCCTCCTAAATTAGAATTATCAAACAAATAATTAGTATATTCTAATTTTCCAAGTCTTAAATTATTATTTACATTTACAGATTTTAATTGTGCTGTATATATGTCATTTAATTTTAGTTTACTATATTCTTCTTCACTTATAATATGAATTCTTCCATCAGAATTGTCAACACTTTGAAGCTCTACTTCAGTCCCAATAACTTCTATTCTGTCCTTTTCTAACTTAACAACACTAGCAAAAACTGGTATGCTAAAAAGAAATGTTAAAGCGAATATAAATGAGCCTAGTATTGTTTTTTTGTAATTTTTCATTATAATCATCCTTTCTAAATTTGGATTTAATTTTAAAGATACATAATCTCTTTTAATTGAATTACTCATAAGTTTAAACATTGACTTACAGTAGTCTTTTCTTGATTTTAAAGTATCTCCCAATCTTGAAATGACCTCTTTGTCTGTAAAGATTTCGATATCTTGCTCTAGATATTTCAAACTTACAATAAGTAGTGGATTACACCAGAATACACAAGCTACAATATTTACTATATGATTAAATAAAATATGAAATCTTTTTATATGTGTTAGCTCATGCATCATAACATACTTTAATAACTCTTCATCATCTAGTATATATGACTGGAGAATTATTTTAGGTTTCAATAAGCCATACGTCACTGGTGTTTTTAAATTATTATTTATATAAATACTGACTGTCCTTCTTAATTTAAAAGACTTAATATAATCTATGCACTTATTTTCATGTATTATTTTTGAGTCCTTCATAATTTTATCAAATTTTATATATTTATATAGAACATAGCACAAAATAATCACTGTTACTATATAACGATTAATTGGATATAATACATAACTTGTCTTCTGTGACATTAATCTTATAACTGAGTCAATATAACTTAAGATGTATAATATAAAATTAAATACCTTATTGGAGTTAAATTCTTCAATTCTGATTAAAATTTGATATGGGCATATCAAGTATGCAAATAAGAGCGCCCATAAAATAATACTTGCTGATTTAAAAGCATTTTTGTTTAAAAATTTTCTTATGAGTAATATTAATATTATTAGTAAGAAACTTTTAAAACTTTTTATTAAAGCAACCTCATTATATATGTCTACTATCACCTTTACTATCCTCTACCTCAAAATTTTCTAATAAGTTTTTCATTTCTTCAAGTTCTTCTTCTGAAACTTTTTCTGTGCTTAAAAATGTTTTACACATATTTACAAGAGATCCTTTAAATAATTTTTGAAACGCTTCTTTTTGCTTGCTAAGTAAAGCTTCTTCGCGCGACATAATAACACTAATCGTATATTTTGGATAACGCCTATCCAAGACTCCCTTTTCTATTAATCTGCCGATAAATGTATAAGCAGAAGTTTTACTAATTCCATATTTTTCTTTTAAGATTTTAGATAATACTAAAGCTTGTATTTCTCCGTTCTCATCTAAAACATCTCCTTGCCATAGAAGCTCCATTACTTGTAATTCACCATTTGATAAATCCATATTATACCCCCTATTTCATTTTCATTTATCTTAATATTTTCACCTCGAATATATCATATTTCATAAGAAAAGTCAAGTACTTTCTATAAATTATTAATTGTTTTTACGCATAAAAATACCCTCTCTACTCGTAATGAGTAAAGAGGGTTTTATAATTTTAACTATTTTTCTATAAGTTTACTTACTTCTTCTTCAACGTGTTCTTTAGTAATTCCGTATTTTTCAAATAATACTTTTCCTGGCGCAGATGAGCCGAATCTATCGATACCAATCGCAGTACCTTCTAAGCCGACAAACTTGCCCCAAGGCATTGTTGAAAGTGCTTCTACTGATACTCTTCTCTTAACGCTTGATGGAAGTATCTTTTCGATGTATTCTTTGTCTTGATTTAAGAATATCTCTTGTGATGGCATACTAACAACTCTTATCGATTTGCCTTTTGCTTCTAGATCTTTAGCTGCTTCTATTGACAAAGCTACTTCTGATCCTGTAGCTATGATTATGGCGTCGATTGCATCCTTTGCTTCTTTATGAACAATGTATCCGCCCTTTAATGCTTCTTCAGATGAATTATCAAGCAGTTTTAGTCCTTGTCTTGATAGTATCAAGCATGTTGGTGTTTCTTTGCTCATGAGTGCGCTTTGCCATGCGTAAATTACTTCTCTTGAGTCAGCAGGCCTAATTACGTTGATGTTTGGTATGCTTCTAAGCATAGCTAAGTGCTCTATAGGTTGATGTGTTGGTCCGTCTTCGCCAACGCCGATGCTGTCGTGAGTTAATATATATATAGCTGGTAAATTCATTAGTGAAGCTAATCTGATTGATGGCTTCATATAGTCTGAGAATACTAAGAATGTTGCCGCATATGATCTTAGACCACCATGTAATAAGATACCATTGCAAATAGCTGCCATTGCATGTTCCCTAACACCAAAGTGAATGTTTCTTCCTTCTGGGCATTCGCTTGAGAAATACTTTTCATCATTCATCACTGATTTGTTTGATGGACCTAAGTCTGCTGAACCACCTATTATATTTTCTAATACATGGCTTACTTTGTTAAGAACTTTGCCTGATGAAGCTCTTGATGCATCGTCTTTAAGCTCTATATCAGTCATAGCCTTTAATACTTCTTCACTTACTTCTTTATCATAGAAACTCATAAGCTTGTCATAATCAGCTTTATATTTAGCTTTATAAGCTTCTAATTGCTTGTACCAATCTTCTTCATATTTATCAAGTTCTTCACACTTTTCTTTCATGTAATCAAGAACGTCTTGGCTCACATTAAAGCCTTCTTCTTCATATTGAAGATTCTTTCTAAGTGCTGCAAGTGATTCAGCTCCTAGAGGTGCACCATGAGCGCCTGCAGTACCTTCCTTGCCAGTAGCACCATAACCTATCTTAGTCTTGATTTCGATTAGTGTTGGCTTATCAGTGCTCTTCTTTGCTTCAGATATAGCCTTTGATATGGCCTCAATTTCATTACCATCTTCAACGTATAAAGTGTTCCAACCAAGTGCTTCATATCTTGCTCTAACATTTTCAGCGAAAGCTACTTCTGTATCTCCTTCTATCGTAATGTTGTTCGAGTCATATAAAACAACTAATTTATTTAACTTAAGTGTTCCTGCTAAGGATGATGCTTCGTTTGAGATACCTTCTTGAAGACAGCCATCGCCGCAAAGTATATAGGTCATGTGGTCAATAAGCTTGTTGTCATCTTTGTTAAATAATGCTGCTAAATGCCTTTCAGCAATCGCCATACCAACACCCATAGCAATACCTTGGCCAAGTGGTCCAGTGCTTGCTTCAACGCCTTTTGTGTGCATGTACTCAGGGTGACCTGGTGTAAGTGAGTCAAATTGTCTGAAATTTTCTAAGTCCTCAATCTTTAAGCCATAGCCATATAAATTAAGTAGTGAGTATAAAAGCATAGATCCATGTCCTGCAGATAAGATAAATCTGTCTCTGTTTATCCAATCAGGATTCTTTGGATTGTGTTTTAAATGCTCATTAAATAATGTAAATGCTGCTGGCGCTGCTCCTAGTGGCAAGCCAGGGTGGCCTGAATTTGCCTTCTCTATCGCCTCAGCTGATAGAACTCTAATTGTGTTTATCACCTTTTGTTTAACGTCCATATTAACCTCCTATTATTCTTTATCTATATACTCTACTGCGTTTTTTGTAAATATTATCTTCATTAAAAATTTTGGTATATCTAATTGTCTTTTAAATCGTTTTGGCTCTTTGATTAACCTATATAGCCACTCCATCCCTATCTTTCTTATAAAAGCTGGCGCTATCTTGACATTGCCTGCCAATACATCTATGACACCGCCATTAGCAATAGCTAGTTTGCTCTTTAACTTATCTTTATTATAATAGATAAATTTTTCTTGATAGCCAGCGCCCATTCCTACGAAGATGGCGTCTGTCTTTGAATCATTTATCTTTTGTATTAAAGCTTCTTCTTCATCGCATGAAGCGTGATCGTTGTGACTGCCATTGAAATAGCCGTTGTTGTAGCCTGCTATGACGATGTTTGGATAATCATTATTAATCTTCTCAATAGCTTTTTCAGCTATCCCAGGCTTTGCTCCTAGTAAGAATAGTGAAAGATGCTTCTCATTCATTAGCTCTAAGATCTTGATAGATGTATCATAGCCTGTTACTCTTGATTTAAGTGGCTTCTTTTTTAGTTTTGATGCAATCATTAATCCAATTCCGTCACATAAGTTTAGTGAGGCTGAGTTAATAATTTTCTTAAACTCCTCATCTCTTCCTGCTCTCATGACTATCTCTGGATTTGGTGTATATATATAATTTAGTTCATCGTTATTAAAAAATTCACCTATCTTGTTCATGGTCTGATCCATGTCAACGTTATTTATTCTAACACCTAATATTTTAATGTCCATTAGCATCATCCTCTAAAAGTTCTAGCGCAAGCTTACTTGCCTCTATCGCCTTTTTCTTATTCTCTTCATTAATAGTACTTAAATTAGAGATGAAAGATTCTCTATTATCTTTAATGTACTTATACGCTTTTAGTAAATCGTCATAATTAATTGCGTCAACGTCAATATTTATACTCTCGTCAAAGTCTTTAAGCAGTGTCTCTGTCTTTGGATCATAAGAAAGACCAATGAATGGCAGGTTTTGATGTATCGCATATATCATGGCATGAAGCCTCATAGCCACGATAAAGTCAGCGTTCTTCATAAGACTCATGAGTATCTCAACTGGATACTTTTCATCTATAATCTTACTTGAGTTTAAATTTGCCGCAATTTTTTCAGAGATAGTCGTATCTCTAGGCGTTTGCATTGGCATGAAGACTATGTTTTTGCCCTCATCAATAAGATAGTTTAAAAACTTACTTAGCTCATCTAATAGCTTTTCGTCATCCATCCACGATCTAATCGAGACCAAAACTGTATCCTTATTTATATCAAATTTCTTGCGAACACTTTCATCACTAGCCTCTTTTAGATTGAAGACTGGATCTGATAAGACTTTTATATTTGGATTGTTAACGCCGATGGACTTTATAAAATCATACGAGTCCTTGTCTCTAAGCGTAATGTAGTCAACTTTATTAAGTGCTCTTCGTGTGATATTTCTATTAAATCTCTTGTTTATAGGTCCAACACCATTGGAGTAGACAAAAACTTTTTTCTTATAGCGCTTAGCTAGCTTCATTATTAACAAGTAGTACCAAATTGATCTTGAACTTGTTTTGTCTTGAAGTAAGCTTCCGCCACCACTTATAAGCATGTCTGATGCCTTTAAACTTTTTCTCACATCAAAGAATTTAAATCTATCAACGGCAGCTACGCCATATTCCCTCTCAGTTAAGTCCGGATCTTTTGATAGAACTTTTATATTTAGATCAGGGTCCAATGACTTAAATGATTCTATAATTGATTTAAGTATAGCATCATCGCCCGAGTTTGAAAAGCCAAAGTAGCCCGACATAATTATTTTCTTTGAAACTATCTTCTTGTAGATGTCTACATGTTTCTCAGCCATCTTGATGTGAGTGAATTTATCGATGATTCTACTGTAAAGATTTTCTCCAAGCTTTTTTCGCTCGTCATCATTATTTTTTAAATCAAGTATATGCGCTGCTAAGGCCTTGTAATCTTGCTTTTCGAATAATTTTCCTGTCTCTCCATCAAGTATGATCTTTGGTATACCACCAACTTTAGATGCAACGGTCGCCTTCTTTAATGAGCCGCCCTCCATAATAACGTATGGAAATGACTCACTCAAACTGCATAAGACATTTATATCTATCGCGTTAAGAAAATCGTACGGATGAGTCTCATTACCTAAGAAATAAACATTATCTTCTAAGCCTAGCTCTTTACTTAGGTTCAATAAGTGCTCTTTATCTTGACCGTCTCCCGCAATTAAGAATATGACAGATTTATCTTTATCAAGCACTTCTCTAGCAGCTCTTAAAAATGTCTCGTGGTCTTTAACCTTATCTAGTCTAGCTAAGATACCGACTATAAACTTATCCTTATAAGCAATATTTTTTTCTTTTAAATAGCTTTCTTTGTCCTTAATAGCTCTATCTTCTAAAAATATACCATTGTATATAGTAAATATTTTATCCTTATCAAAGCCTCTACTTACAAGCATATCCTTAAAACTATCAGAAACTGCTATGTAATTATCAAATTTTTTTAAGGCAAACTTGTTAAGATTGGTAAAAACTATATTCTTATAAAAATTATCTTTAAAGTCTAATAAATAATCGCTGTGAACTGTAGTTATGAACTTGGCTTTAACTTTCTTCTTCAAAAAGTAGCTTATAAGGTTTGCTCTTGCACCATGTGAGTGAACTATCTCATAATTTTCACTCTCAATAAGGTCCTTGAGCTTATTAACGACAGAAAAATCAAATCTGCTTCTTTGTTCAATGACCTCGACATCTATGCCATGCTTTTTTAAGTCTTCAGCAAAAGGTCCATCGATAAAGCAAACTAATTTTACTTCTACTTTGTCTTTTAAACCGCATAGCAGATTTATGATGTGCGTCTTTGCTCCACCAGTGTCTCCGCCACTAATTAGATGAAGTACTTTCATAATCAATTCCTTTATTTCTTAGTCCCATGATAAGCGCTGCATACATAACAAAATATATGATCATAGCTGGAAACTCAAATATATTCTCAACAGAGTTTTGTATCAAAACGTCTAAAGCGCCGCAGAATAGTCCGCATGCTAATATCTTATTATCTAAATTCTTTTGTGTAAACACTACCTTTAATGTAGATATTAAAAATCCGAGTATCATAAAGCCTATTGCGCATATGCCATAGTAGCCTGTTTCAACTAAGGTTTTTAAGTAGTAGTTATCTAAGTAAAACGGCGATAAATCGTTATTTAAAGCAACTGCTCCGCCATATCTACCAAGGCCAACGCCCCAAAACTTATGCTTTGACCAAACTTTTAAGCCAATTGTCCATCTATATATCCTGCCGCCACTAGCTGATTTAAACATGTATTCTGGTGTTAGCATGTATAATAATCTTGTTGATAGTGAGTTGCCTGAAACTATAAACAAAGAGCCAAGTATCACGAATGGCGTAAGTACGCGCACATTTGTAAATAGTATAAAGGCGAAGATGGCTAGTGCAAAGGCAATCCACGCGCCTCTTGAGTACGTTAATAGTAGTCCTAAGAGCATAACCATGACTTCAATAAAATATATGGCCTTTGACTTTTTATTCTTTTCAATTAAAAATAAAGCTATTGCAAGTGGTATTATTAGTACAAATAGTACGCCAAGTATATTTGGCGAGCCTACTATTGAGAAGGCTCTTACCTTTATCGATTCGCTTGAGTCAATCCAGTTGCCTGGCATTTTGACTTTGAATATGAATTGATATAAGGCATGTAAACCGAGTAAAAATCCGCCGTGCATTATAAACTTTGATGTTGTCTTGACAATATTTTCATTTGTAAAAAATTGTACAAAAATGTAATACCATAGAATGTGCTGGAACATAGCTCTAAAGCCTTCTATAGCTATCTTAGTGTTTGGTTGCACTACAAGTACGTGTATTATACCTAGAATAAAGTATACAGCTAGCACAAAGCCAAATGGAGTGAAATTATATCTGATGCTTCCATTTGAATTCATCCTTCTCATTGCTATATAAAAAATCATGAATAAAAAGTAAAATTCGTCCCAATAGTTTGCAAATGAGCTCAGTCCGGGTATTCTTCTGATTATATAGTCAGTAAATATATATGCTACAATTACTAAGACAAAAATAAAGCCAAAGTAGTTTACACCAGTAAGCTTAATAAAGCCCTTGTAAATGATTGACTCATGAAACGCAGTATTAAATTTATCAACTATGCCACGGATAAAGCTTTCTTTGTATACCTTGTTTAGCTTTTTATAAAATCTAGACATCTTTTCATCTAGTTTAGCTAATAATTTGTATAAATGGCTACCTTTTAAACTATCATTATAAGTTCTTAGTTTATATTGCGGTTTTGTATAGTCAAATAGAAAGCTTGATCTAAGTAGAGAGAGTATATAGATGTATATTCTATAAAAAAGACTCTCTTTAAACAGTTTTTCCATCTTAATCAACTTTCTTCCTATCAGCAATTAGCGCGCTAAGTCTATAATTATCAGACTCTAAAAATATTGTAGAGCCAAGTCTTAGCTCTTGCTTGCCAAACTTAAGCGAGTTATTTACATGTGAAAAATCGCCTTCTATAGTAACTATAGTCTTTTCCTTAAGTGGATCAATAGCTTTTATTACTTCACCATTGTCATCAACTGTATTTACATAGAAGTCTTCTCTTTTAATGTCTTTAACATAGATCTCGAAGTGATTCTTCATTTCGCCTAGTTGGTCGCCTACTCTTATGCAATCAGTATTGCCTTTATCTTCATATAAATATAATGTCGCCTCATACTTTTCAGTTGTTTTGCCTAAAGTTATATCGGCTACATCTTTTCTCATTAGTTTTAGTGAAGCAAAGAAAACTAAGGCTATTACAATCAATACTGCCAGTATATCTAATAAACTTATTTTGCCAAATACTCTTAATTTATTATCTATTATTTTCATCTACTTCCTCCACATTAGTTATATAGCCAAGATATGCGTGATCCTTAGTCTTTACGTACATATCAACGCCTGCTTTTATCTCTTGTCCGCCTAAAGACATGTAGGGACCAGTATAGTTGACATTAGCCTTGATCTTAACTATAGGGTTAACAAATTCTGCATCATCAACCACAACGATTTCACCGTTAGTCTTTACTAATTCATTCTTTTTAGCTTGTATATCGACGCTAATTATTTCGCCGTCTTGAAATGTTTCTTGTGCAAATAGCTTATCTCCCGGCTTCAAATCCTTTATAGCGTCTCTTGTAATGTCATCTTTAGCTTCTGCTGTGATGATGACTGTTCTTTTTTCTTCTTTACCTATGTTTGACTTAATATTTTTTCTATTTACAAGTAAAAATATTAGTACTAAGAAGATTAATATAATAAATATATCGAAAATATTTATCTTAAATTTCTTCTTCATTTATTCCTCCAAAATTTTGTTTATAATATTGTTTAGCTCTTCAGCTTGTGCTTGTCTTGAATATTTTTTTATTAGCTCTTTATCGCCATAATAATTATTCTCGCTCTTATAGTTTTCGTATAGCCTCATTATAGCGTTTTTAATCTCTATAGTCTCTCCAGGTTCTGCAACAAGGCCAGTCTTTGTCTCTTCTATTAGCTCGCCTGCTGCTCCATGCTTAGGAACTATAGCTAAAATGTTTTTATATGCTCTTAGATACTCAAAAACTTTTCCTGTGTAGAAGTTCTCAGAGCCTTTGCCCTTACCT
>NZ_CAKPYL010000024.1 GCF_934202865.1 uncultured Fenollaria sp.
ATGATACAAATAAATATCTAGAAGTAGTAAGATTTGTTAGACCTGATGATGTTCCAACATTAACTATATTAACAGAAGTAAAGAACAATGGTATTTCAACTTCTTATATTACAGTTAGAGAAAATGGTTACTACAAATCATACACTGTAGATCCTAGAACTGAATACACTAAATTAGTTCGTGATATGGATGGCAGAATGCATGAAGAATTTGTTGGTAGAGGATATGCTGGATTAGCAATATTTGAAACTATGTTCTTAAACGGTGAAGTAGAAGTTGTAGCTGATAGATACAATAACGCTTCAAAAGTTATTGGTAAGAAAGGCGCAGCTGTACCACCTACAGCTAAAGAACAAGCAAAAGCTAACTTAAAGAAAGCAGTAGAAATAGTTAAAGGATTAGCAACAAATAACGAAATTACTTTCCCTTCAACTGAAACTAAAGCTGAAAGAGAAGCTTATGTAAGCTTAATCTTTGATGAACTTAAGAAAGCTGGTTTATTTAGCACAGATGCGAGTGGAAATGAAAATGGTAAGATTCATGTAAATGTTGACTCTGCAAATCCATTCACTGTTAAACTTTCAAGCAGAGAAGATACTACTTTACCTACAGAAACAATAGCTAACCAAAAAGTTACTAAGTTAACTGCAGCACAAGAAGAACAAACTAAGAATGATAAGAGATTACCAGAATTATTAGCAGTAGTATCTCCAGCTTCTGAATTAACTGAAGCTGAAATGACTGTAGCTAATGTACAAGCTTATGTTAACAGAGAAATCCATAAAACTTATCCAACTGAATCAGTAACAGTTACATCTGTAACATTAGTTTCTGGAAAAGAATTTAAAGTTGCAGTAGAATATGGTTCAGCTAACAAAGCTACTGGAGAAGTAAAAATATTAGCAAAATAGTTAATAATTAACTAGAATAAAAGAGGAGGGTCGTATGACCTTCCTTTTTTGTACATAGAATAATTTGTTTAGATAAATTGATATATGGGTAAAATAATTACGGATAAGTATTATTTAAATAATTTATAATGTATGGAGGTAAATATGTCTAAGCTTATAGGTAAAATTTTCAATTTTCAGGAAAAAACTAGAGAAAAAATTATAAAAAATGATGCTTTATTAAATAAAGCTAAAATAGTTTTTATAGCAAGCCGAATTACTTTTGATATTTATATGTTATTCTTATTCTTAGTCTTATTCTTACAAATTCCTATTACTAATTTAAACGATTGGATATTTATTATAATAGGTGCTGTTAGTTTAGTATCAGGCTTTATATCAAATATAAAGAATATGTGTACAAATATACGTGATTTTTTAAAAATAGCATCATTTTCAACTTTTACACTTGGATCAATTATTCTGATTATTTTGTTAAAGTATTTTGATTTGAGAAACTTTTCTTATTTTCTAATCATAGTTATATTTACAGTAATTTGGACTTTTCTAAGTACTTTTAGTGAAAATAATATTGGCAAGCTTTCAAATGCTATAGTTGCAGCTGTTTTAGTAATAAGTTTACAAGCTAATTCCTTTATATGGTCTGAAAAAGAGCTAGCATTACTTAAAAGCAATGTCTCTTCAAGCAATATAGAAGGAGAACTCGCTTCATACAAAATCCAAGAGCTAGCAATAAATAAAGTGCTTTTTCCTCTTTTTGTCATGACCACTATAGGCGCTTTAGCTTGTGCATATAAAGAATACTGGCTTGAAAAGAATAAAGATAAGATAAATAAGCTTAAGGAAGAAAGTAAAAAAGTTGGTAAATACTAATATATTATGAGTTCATTATATTATTAAATTTAAAGGAGGAATAATTATGGGAGATATCGCATTTAGAGATATAGCTAGAACTATAAAAATTAAAGCAGAAGATGCTGCAAATGAGGATTTAGATACTTTTTATTATTGTCCAAATGACTTATGTAATGCTAGACTTTATGTTTGTTCAGTTCATGGATCTGTAAAGCCATATTTCAGGGCAACCTTAAAAAAATACCCTCATTGCGAAAATTGTTCGTTTTCAAATACAGGTAGCAATTTTTCAATTAGCGATTATAGTGAGAATAATTTTGACTTTAACAATGCTTTAATTAGTCTTATGGGTTTAGAGATTAACAATCAGAATGAGCAGCGAAATCGAGCTAATAACAATACAACTACGAATGCTAATGGCACTAGTAGAACTGTACTTAAATCATTAAATCAAATATATTTAATGTGTAAAAGTTTTAGTCCTAATGAATCTTATGCGGGCATTCAAATAAAAGATATGTTGTTAGATGGTAGAACAAGTGACCATTATATTGATAAACTTGATGGTACTTTTATCATTGAAGCTATTAACAAAAGTAGATTATACGATCCTGATAAATTGGAATTGTATTTAACAGCTTCTGTAACAAATAAAGAATTTGATATTGTGTTGAATTTTGAAGATACAAACTTGTTTTGGGACTGTGAAAGTAAGTTATTTAATAATAAAAATAAAGTTGTAGTTCTCGCTGGAAATTGGACGAGGGACAGTATAAACGATCCATTCAGAAGCAATATAACTAGTAAAAAACAAATATATCTTTCTAGACAAAAAGTAGTTAGTTAAATATATTCTAAATATAAGTAAACCCACCACTCAAAACCTCTCATACGCGATTTATTTAGAAAAGAAGACCCATAGCATCCCTTAATATAATAAGCGGCACTATAGGTCTTCTTTAACTTAATATTAGATTTTCTAATATTGCTTACGCAATTCTTTGACTAGCTCTGTAATTTCGCGCACTAAGCTAGCTACTGCCATCACGAGTTCTGCTTTGTCTTTTGCACTGTCTTTGAACATGAATTTTAAAGTCATAGCAAGTAGGGAAATTAGTTTTTCTGCCATGGTCTCACCTCCATAAACATAAAAAGAAGAGGCGTCATTGCCTCTTATATGATTATGTTTGAAAAGTGTTTTTATAAAAAAGGTGAATTAATTACAAATAATTTTCTAATTGCAGAAATAAGAAATTCTTTATGTAATTCTATACACAAAGTATTAAAATTTTAAATAATGTTCATTAAGTGTTTAAATTTAGCGTGTTTTGTGGTATAATATGTATACAAGTAATAAAATAAATATGTAGTTATATATTTTTTAAGTGGGTGGATGTATTATGAAAGAAAAAATGACTTATGGTCAAATTTACAGCGATGAATTTTTAACAACGTTTGGTGAGTTTAAAGATGTTGTAAAGAATACTAAGCTAGAAAAAGAATATGAGGTAGATGTAGAAAAACTTGCTAAAATATGTAAAATAAATGTCTTATTTGAGGATTTAGATGTGTCTGGGTCCTGCGAAAACTATCATGATGAAACAAGTAAGATGGAATCAGGAAATAATTCTACTGTTGAAAATAAAATAATAAGAGTAAATAAAAATGAGCCTATATACAGGCAAAGGTTTACAATAGCGCACGAATTAGGTCACATATTATTAGGACATGAAGGTAAATCTTTTAGAAAGTTAGATCACAAGGAGTATGGAGATTTTTTAGAGAGAATGAATGAGGTAACTGCTAACAGTTTTGCAGCAGAATTACTAATGCCTGAAATTCTTGTTAGGCTAGCTTTAGAGAATAGTATGAAGGATTTTGGATATGATAAGAGTAGTAAATTTACTGCTAGTGATGTTAATTTACTAGCGACAGTCACTTCTATGAAAATGAATATTTCAAAAGAAGCATTTTTATATAGACTTGATAATCTAAATATTTTAAGTTATTAGCTATGGTGTTTAAGTATGACGGATTATTTTGAATATTTTAAAAAGCATTATAAAGAAAGCAAATATTTTGATAAAAGCACTATAATTATAAATTATACAGGAAATATTAAATCTTCTCTGGTTAACACTAGAATATATAGTATTTGTGATTTGGAGTTTTTTCCTTCAAAGAACAAAAAAAGTAGTGAATTTGTTGAGTCGGTGGTGAATAATTGTAATATAACTCTTAGAGATAAGGTTATTAGCAATGGGTGGCAAGTATTTTATCTTTTTAAAGAATTATTTCAAACTTTATTAACTGGTGATGATGGATTTAATTATTTTAGAGGACAGTCAAGCGATTACCCTTTGTTGCCTGGACTACTAAGAGATGAAACACAAGATATATATAAGAGTGATTTTGAGGGTAATTATCGCAAGTTATCTTATGATTTTCCTGATAAATTAAAGTATATAGATATAAATGATAAAATTAATCTTTATGAAAGAGAGTATGCTTTGTCACTTTTACAACATTATGGATTTAAAACAGGATTGCTTGATATTACTAGGAATCCTTATATTGCAATGTTATTTATGTTTAGAGAAATTGTTAAAAAATACATGGAGCCAACTTTATATTTATTTAAAATTGATGAACATGAGATTAATAATAACTCTTTATTTACAGAAGTAAGAAAAAGTCATTTAAATGAGCGTATTCTAGCTCAGAAAGGAGCTTTTTTAAATTTTGAAAAAGTTTGGCATGATAAAAAAAGAATAAAAAAAATACCCTGTGTAAAAATAATTTTAAAATTTGATGAGAAAACCTACTTAGATACGCTACTAAAAGACAAAGAGACAATTAATGAATTATTTTTAAATAAACCTCTTATAACAACTGATTTTTATGCAAGTATTATTAAGGACATAAATGAGAATATAAATACGGTAAAAACTAATTGTTTTAGACAAATAAATACTGAGATGTTGATTAAGCTGAAAGAGTATTATTACACAAAAGAAGATATGTTTCCAGATTTTGAGAACAGGATAAAATATTTATTAAGCGAATATAGCAAGAATGAAATAGGGTATAATGACGCGGATAATACAAAGGATAAAAAATAAAAAGTTAAAACCCACCCCTCAAAACCTATCATACGCGATTTATTTATAAAAGGAGACCCATTATACCTCTTTCCATACAAAAGAGCGCTATGGGTCTTTTATGCTGTTTCTATATATTTTATTCTAAAAGCATTATTATTTTTCTAAACCTTTCAAAGTTTCTCATACTAAAGTCGTTTCTTTTCAGTGTCTTTATCTCTGTATGTTTACCTTCTAGTGCATCGTTTGAATGTTTGTAGTCAAAGTTGTTTTTATTTAAAAATATCTAAACTTGTTCATTATATTTATCTTCAAAATTTTTAATGTTGCTTTCTACTAACAATGGCATATTTGAATAAGATTCTCTACTAAAATTATAATTCAAATTAGCTTCTGAATCAGTAAGAGGTCCGTATATAAAGTAAAATTCTTGTTCGTATACATTTCCTATTAGATCGGTGAATCTAAGTTTGAAACTAATATTACCTCTATCAAGTTTTGTAGAAATAGAAAATTTGACACACTGTTTTGGAAAGGCATAATAATTGTCAAGATAATCATAAACGGCATAATTTTCATCTATACGACCATTATTTTTGAAATAACAGTTTGTGTCTTCATTGTCATTACATGGGCATATCATTATATTTGCAGCAGTTTCTTTACCTATGTTTATAATGTTTATATTAAGTATTAACTTATTTTCTTTACCATTTTTAATTACTTTAATGTCTTTATCATTTAACGCGAGATTAAAAAACGGTATGAGACTTGAGCGACTATTTAGTCTTGCAATTATATCATCAATTCTTTTTTCTTTTATTCTTATGATTTCTTTTTGCTTGTCGAAATAATAGGATTTTTGATAGTATTGTTTTTCGTTTTTAGAAGTAATGTAAGATACGACCAAAGCTCCTATTGAGATAATTATTGGTAAAACATTTAATACGTCATTCATAATATCACTCCTTTAATTATTTGTACCCAAAATTATTATATATAAGCAAAGTATAATTTTCCATCCATTGTTTCAGAAACTCGCATGTTTTTGAAATAAGGAAGATTTTTCTTAAGTCTTCTTTCAATTAATCTTGTGGACGAATTTTTCGACCTCAAGTTTTTATTGTGGGAGTATGTTTCGATTGACATCATATTTTTTTAAAAATTATAATATATGCTATATGAGTCTATAATATTTCAATTTTATAACATTATTTGTTTTTGCTTGACTTTTACATTACTTTATATATAATGGTCTTAGCAATATAAATTAATTTAATCTTAAATATAAAAGGGATGGTATCTATGGATGAAAATAATGAAATAATTACTATTGATAAAGAATTTTTGATGAGTAAGATTTATTTTATCAGAGGTCAAAAGGTAATGCTAGATTTTGATTTAGCTGAGATTTATGGATATGAAACTAAGAGTTTTAATAGACAAGTTAAGAATAATATTGATAAATTTGATGAAGACTTTAGGTTTCAACTAAGTGAAGCGGAGCTTGAAAACTTGAGGTGCAAAAATTGCACCTCAAGTTGGGGTGGTACGAGATATTTACCATATGCGTTTACTGAGCAAGGTATATACATGCTTATGACTGTTTTAAAGGGTGATTTGGCGACTAAGCAGAGCAAGGCTTTAGTAAGGATGTTTAAGCAAATGAAGGATTATATTCTTGAAAATCAAGGTCTTATTGGTCAAAGGGAGTTTATACAGCTTTCTATGCAAGTGACTGATAATGTTGTTAGAATGCAAGATTTAAAGAGGAATCTGATGGATGTTGAGGACAAGGTTGCTGGCGTTGTTGATGATTTGAGTAACTTTGTCCAAAAGTCGGAATTATCTGATTTAATACTTGATTTTAGCAATCCTCAGGTTAAGCGTGCTTATCTTGTGCTTAATGGTCAACCTGTTGAAGCGGATCTTGCTTATAAGGATATTTACAGCTTAGCTAAGAAGAGCATATATCTTATTGATAATTATATTGGTTTAAAAACGCTAGTTCTGTTAAAGGATACTCCAAATAATATGGAGAAGATTATCTTTTCAGATAATCTAGGCAAGGGCTTGCACTCTTTGGAATATAATGACTTTTGCAGGGAATATCCTGGATTTAAAGTTAAGTTTAAAAAGATTGGTGGCTCTTTTCACGATAGGTACATAGTACTAGACTGGGATAGTGCTGATGCAAGGATATATCACTGCGGAGCTTCTTCTAAGGATGCTGGCGAAAGAATAACGACTGTGTCTGAACTTACTGATCATATGCCTTATAAAAAGCTGATTGATACTTTATTAAAAAATGAAGAATTAATTATTTCTTAGACAAAAGTGCTTAGCTATCTAGGCACTTTTTTAATTTGCGCTCCTAAAGGCTTTTTTCATTTTTTAAATTGAACTTGAGGTCGAATTTTTCGACCTCAAGTTTTAAGTTCTTTTTACAAGTATTTTGTGGTCGCAAAATGTGTCCTCAAGTTTATCGGCGCAAAGCCATTGCCATTGCCATTACCATAAGCATTGCCATAATCATCATCTCAAGGCATAAAAAAAGGGGTGGTACTTATGTACTCACCCTTGCATCTTCTCGTCGTATGCTCTACTGATTCTGTCGCAGTCCTTGATCCTGTCTCTGATTGTCCTTTTCTTTGCCAAAACTGGTATCTTCGTTAGGCCTCTTATGTAGACGTAGCCGTCTTCTATGTCGTAGATTAGGTCCCTGTTTAGGTAGATCATGGATCCGTCGCCTTTGGAGCGAACCTCTCTACACCTGATGCCGACTAGCTTTGTGTCTCTAATGACGAGGGCGAGGCCGGTCTTTTTCTTGGCGATGGTCTTGGCCCACTTTTTGTAGCCTTTTTCGTCTGCTAATTTCTCCTGAAACAGTCTCGAGATGGCTGTTCTGATTGATACGTGCAAATTCTCTGCACTCATGTCCTCGTATATGGCAACCGTCGTGTTCATTCCATCTTTATCATAAGCTGGGATTAAGGCTGCCAATGCCTTATTATTCATATTTTTATCCTCCTTGTTTCTAAGTCTATTATAGTCTTTTATACATGCTATGTCAATAGCTTTGTTCTAATTTTTACCATTTTCATGGAAATTTCTTAAAAATCATACTTTAGGTGTATGTTTGTTTTGCTTTTTATATAGGCGCCTTAACTTTTTTAGTAGGGCGTTTATTTTTCTTGCGGCGGTGTTTCTTGAAAAGCCTAGTGCGCGGCCGATGTCTTCGTAGCTCATCTCGGTATAGTACCTTAAATAGATGAGCTTTTCTTCTTCGTATGTGAGCTCCTTAAAGACTTCGCCGAGTGTGTCGTTGTAGAATAGGGCTTCGAAGTCGTCCATGCTGGTTTCGTCCTCTATTAAAAATGCATCGTCTAGTGGGGTGGTGACGACTTGTTTTTTATACTTACTGAGCAAATGGTATTTCATGCGCGACTGTATGTGTGCGAGTGCGTGTGCGCCTTTCGTGGGGTCGAAGTCCAGGAGCGCCTCGAGTGTTATGACTCTAAGCTCTTGCATGAGGTCGTCTACTTCTTTAAAGTTCGGGTAGTAACGCTTAATCATGGTGATCATGAGGGGTTTGAGCCTTTCCATTGCCACGGGATCAATCTCGCCACTGGCCTGATAGTCCGCCGCAACTTTGTCGTAATTGATTTGCATCTGTCTTTCTCCTTTCTCTATTGTTATGTTGATTATAGATGCAAAACCATGGGCAAGGCAAATGCAGACTCACGCGTAAATTTTGGAAGGCTCGGCAAATTTTGGACATTGACGTGGGCAATTGGACGTTTGGCTGCACCATTTCCATAATTATAGTTGGACAATGTATGGGAAATATTATCATGATTTTGTATATATTAAGTGTAGGGCAAGGGCCCACGGAAGGGGGTGAGATGATGGATAAGATTAGTGTAAAGGTGTACTTCACTGGTGAAGGCAGCGACGGATCTAAGAGAAATTACTCTAGAACTGTTAACTACATCAATAAGGATGCGAGCAAAGAAGACCTTGGCATGTTTAGAACTGCGTTTGGAACGCTTTTAGCTTAGGAGATTACTAAGCTTGAGAAGATCACTGTAATTTCGTTATAGTGTTTGGGAATTTTTAGAAAGGGGGTGAGATGATGAAGAGACTACAAATGAAGTTCAAATGCGCGAATGGTAAGCCGTACAACATGAGTTTACAAAACCCAGCTGAGGGTCTTGACGCTGATACTGTGAAGAATGCTTTTGCTGGTATCGTTGAGAAGAAACTTATCGTGAATAAGGATGGTAGCGAGGTTAACGCAATGGATGGAGCGAAGGTGATTACGACAACTACTGAAACATTGTTCTAGTTGATACTCATGTCGATGAAGAATAAAATAGTGCAGGTAAGAAAGAAGAGGGCTGAAAGGCTCTCTTTTTTTGTGTGTGGGTGAGATGGTTACAAAATGTAACTAACTGAAAAAAATATGAAAAAAGCATTGACAAATGTTTAACATATGTTATAATAGTCTTGTAAATATTATCACTTGTTAAAGGAGTGTTTACATGAAAAAACAAGATAGTGTAACATATTTAGCTATTTTTAGCAAAGAAAGTGACGGTGGCTACTCTATTGACGTGCCTGCCATTGACGGCGCTTATACATGCTCGGATACTTTCGAAGAAGGCGTAAGATATGCACAAGAGGTCATAGGACTTTGCCTATACGATGAAGACAGAGAAAAAACTGATTATCCAGATGATATTAATATGGATGAGCTTGATCTTAAAGAAGGCGACGTAGCTGTTTATGTCAATGTTTATTTGCCATATCATTTCTCTTTGGTGAAGGAAGTATACAAGAACAAGATGGTGACGCTACCAACTTGGCTTGAGGCGCTTGCTAAGAATAAGAACATAAATTTCTCAAGGGTTTTGACTGAGGGTTTGAAGAAGGAATTGAATATTAAATAAGTAAGATTGACAAAGTGATTATAATCTGCTATTATTATCTTATAGATAGAGGCAGTGTTAATAGCCAACGAGAGAAAGTACTTAATTAAGTATTGACTCTCGTCTTTTTATTTATTTTTTGCTTGAAAAAATTTTAAATCTGTAGTATAATATAGATGTATGATATTCCTTGGGAGTAGGACCCTCACGATACGAGGTGCGCCGGAACCAAGGGATCTTTTTATATTTATCTTGAGGTCGAAATAATCGACCACAAGTGAAATAGTGAGTCGGTTACATTTTGTAACTGACTGAAAAAAATTTGACTTTTTAAAAAAAAAGTTATATAATATACTTAGTAAACTTAGTAAACTTAGTAAACTTAGTAAACTAAGTGTATTTGAAAGGAGGATTATTATGAACAAGAATGATAAAGTAACTTGTTCTTTCGTTATGGATAGGGCAACTTATAACGCATACAAGAGCGTTATTGCTAAAAGTGGCGAAAGCGTAAAAGCAAGTCTAGTTAAATTTATGAAAAATGCAATTCAATATGAAACTCCAAACGCTGAAACTATTGAAGCTATAAAAGAAGTTGAAGCGATGAAGAAGGATCCGTCCATAGGCACTACTTATAAAAGTGTTGATGAAATGATTGGAGACATTCTTGATGTATGATTTAAGGCCTACTAAAAAGTTCGAGAAAGATTTAAAGAAAATAAAGAAGAGAGGCTACGATATAGGGCTTTTAACAGAAGTATTAAAAATATTAGTTTCAGGTGAAGAGCTTCCATCAAAGTATAAAGATCATGAGCTTAAAGGAAATTACGCAAATTGCAGAGAGTGTCACATCACACCAGACTGGCTCTTAATATATGAAATCGTAGAAAAGAATTTGATTTTGTACTTAACAAGGACAGGAACGCATAGTGATTTATTTTAATTAAAAACATTAACCTTACTATAAACGGAGGTGAAAGTATGAAATTAATCTATCCTGCTATTTTTTACAAGGATCTTGAAAGTGAAGGCTACTCTATCGTTTTTCCAGACATTGACATGGGAGCTACTTGCGGCGATAATATTTCCGATGCATATTACATGGCGGAAGATTTTTTAGGCTGTGCTTTGTATGATGACTACATAGAGGGCAATACGCTTCCTAAAGCAAGTTCGATTGACGACATTGTCATAGACGAGGACAAATTCTCTGATATGGATTTGAGTTTTAAGACCATGATTGATATCGACATGGATGACTACATCAGAAGAACGAGTGCCAAGACCATTAAAAAGACGGTTATCATACCGAGCTACTTGAACGAGATGGCCAAAGAATATGGCGTAAATTTCTCAAGGGTTTTGACTGAGGGTTTGAAGAAGGAATTGAATATTAAATAAGTAAGAGGGCTAAGGCTCTCTTTTTTTGTGCAAAGTCATTGACTTGCTTATAAGCTGTGATTGTGTTATAATCTAATATATCAAGGGAGGTCTTAATATCACTATCAAGAAAAAGTTTTTCTCCTACATAATACCTTCGCTGTCGGCGATGATCATCTTTAGCCTATATTCAATGGTTGACGGTTTCTTCGTAAGTAAGTACGTCGGCGTCGACGCTCTAAGTGCGGTCAATCTTTCGATGCCCTTCGTCAACATCGTTTTCGCGCTTGGGATAATAGCTGCAGTCGGCTCGCAGACTATGTGTGGAGTGTTTATCGGCAGAAAAAACTATATGAAGGCTAATAAAATTTTTAGCTTCAACATAAAAACTGTAACAATATTTTCACTGATATTGACAGTGCTTTTCTATTTTAACATGGATACGATAGCAACGCTTTTAGGTGCAAGCGGCGATCTAAAGCCTCTAGTTTTAGAATACATCGGCAATATCGTGTATTTTGTGCCATTCCTAATGATTTCGTATAACTTCGAAGTCTTGGTCAAGGTCGATGGTTTTCCGCGTTTGGCGGTTGCAACCGTTATCACATGCGGTTTAAGCAATGTGATTTTGGACTATGTTTTGGTCGGGCTCATGGGTAAAGGCCTCGCAGGTGCAGCAATTGCAACGGGTATATCGCAAGTCATCTCGACCGTGGTCTATTTAATTCACTTCACGGTCGGCAAATCAAATCTTGAGTTCGTAGAGGTAAAATTCTCGCTCGACACGCTTAAATCCATCTTCACACTTGGTGTTGGCGACTTCGTTTCAGAGGTCGGCATCGCGATGATAGTTTTATTCTACAATTTATTCATCATCAAGTTTTTGGGCGAAAAATCCATCGCGACATTCTCGGTCATTAGCTATGTCAATAACCTTGCCCTCACTTGTTTTGCGGGCATAACGCAAGGCACACAGCCACTTCTAAGCTATTACTATGGTAAGAAGGACTACGACAGCCTCAAAAAGCTTTATAGGATGGCGACTGCGGCGATATTTATAACGGGAGTGGTCTTTCTAACAGTGTCACAGCTATTCCCAGAGAAAATATTTAGAATATTCTTGGATGTGGACGCAGACACCATGGCCTACTCGGTAGAATCGCTCCGCAAATTCTCTATATCCTTTATGATAACAGGCTTCAACGTATTGATAGCAGCCGTTTGCGTGTCGTTCTTAAAGCCGAAGTACTCGGTTACGATAAACATCTTGAGAAGCTTCGTGACAATATATTTGGCGCTTTTCGTCTTGACCATGGTAGAGCCAACGCTAATATGGTTCGCTTCGGCATTATCAGAGGGCATAACACTTATCTTCGCCTACTATTTTTATAAAAAGTTGAGCCGCGAAAATCAAGAGAAGTATGAATAAATTTTATCTAGTAAATATAAATATAGACATGAAAAAACTGTGAGATTCGATTCCCACAGTTTTTTAAGATTTATAGATTTATCTTATATCGATTATATCGTCGTATTCTATTCCATCATCCGATTCTGGTCCTATTACCGCCACCGGTGCCTCTTCAAGTCTCTTCAACTTACTTAGATATTTTTCCTTCAATATATCCAAATCCGTATCCAAAATCTCTCTATAAGCCTTCAAATCATCTTCTTCTGTCATGCCTTGAAGCATTCTCACGAAGGCAAGTTTGCCCTTTTGGCCCTTGCCGTATGCCTTATTGAACTTCAGTGTCGAAGCGATCTTCCTTCTCTCAAGCTCGTCTTGGTCAAGCTCGCAGCCCTCCAAGAACTCAGCGGATTTTCTCATAACGCCCAAGCTTCTCGCAACATGCGGATCTCTGAAGGTAAACTCTGCAAGGTAGTCAAGCCCAGCGTTTAAGCCATCGCCGTATGCGCCGCCCTTGGCACGGATCTCTGTGTGTAGGTAGTCATTCGACAGTATTTGTCTTAAAACTTCTACATCGCCGTCGTTATCACTATCTAAGTCAGTCGCCATACCATTGAAGTAGACCTTTGATGAAACGATAAACTTAGTATTTTTCTTTTCTCTTTTCTTTTCTTTGTTAATGGCTGGGGCGTCTATGCTCTCAAGTGAAGCCTCTAAGTCCGCTATAGCCTTATCTAGCTCAGGTATCTTTCCTTCAAAAGAATAGTGAGAGATGAATCCATCTTTTCTAAACATAGTCTTCATTAGTCTTTCATAGTCTTTTATCTCTTCGTCCTTAAGCTCATCGAAGTTTGCTTTCAAATCTTTAAGGTGAATGAACTTTTCTATGCCATGAAGTTTTAGTGTAAGTCTCTCTTTTTCAAGGCTTTGCGCCTTCGCTACATCCATGGCGATGGCTGGTGCGATGTTTAGTACGTTATTATCAAAGTCTGAAACGCTTTCCAAAACGTTCATCTTAAGCACTTTTTCGTCGCTCGGGTCGGAACACTTGATGATCTCGTCAATAAGCTTCATCGCGTCCACTGCTTTATCCTTCGTAAATTTCGCGCTGCATTGCACAAACGGAGTCAATTTGCCGTTCTTGTAATTTTTCACAACGCTCGCAGCAAAATTTATCGCGCCTGTAGTTTTGAATATGTCGGTCTCAAGTTTTTCTCTCGATGACTTAGTAGTCTTGATGTCAGCAAGTAAATCAGCTAAATTAGCGACTTTCACGTAATCATCTTCGGCGATATGAGAAATGTCAAAGAATAGGTTTAGGTAGCAGATCTTGCTATCTTCCTTAGAATAATAGGCCGAGTCAGAGATTTTTTCAAGCGGAAGTTTTTCAATATCACGTGGCAAATCGCTTAGCTTAAGCGCTGGTATGCTAGCAAGTGCTTCTTTACTGTCTGGTGCCTCTTGCATAGCCTTTAGATTTTCATTTTCCTTAATTAGCGCCTCTAGCTCCTCATCTGAAAGACCTGCCTTGTACTCATCAAGCGCCTTTCTTTCAGCTTCGTCCCTGTCCTTGTAAAAGTCTTTTACTGGGTAAAAATCTATTAGCTTAGGATCTTTATGAACATCTTTCACAAAGTTTATAAAAGCACTTTTATCCTTCTTAAGCTCCTCAAGCGTAGCATTATACGCAAAGGCAGTCCGTGGCGACTTATCAAAAAGCCACATAGCCACAGCCTTTAGTGCAAGTGCAATGCCCTTTGTTGCAGTGTTTGCAAACTCTTTAAGGCTAAAGTCCATTAGATTAAGCGCTGAGTCATATATATCAACATTGATGCGGCCAGCCTTGATATTCTCAAGCTCTTCTTCTACAGCATCTTTGAAAATATCTCTCTTGCCTGCATCTGCGTCTTTTAAAATCATATTTATGTCAGTGAAGTTACCATTACCATAGCCATAGTTGGAGTAACTTAGTAAATCACTCGCAATGCCCATCTCTTGGATCTTCTTCTTAAGCGGCGAATTTGAGAAATAGCTTAGGTACTTGCTCAAAAACTCGGTCATAATGCTGTCACGAGTGTTGTCGATATCGCCTGTGATGAAGCTATATGCGTAATTGTGCTTGTCAGAGACATCGTTTGGATAAGCGCGCTCGATAAATTTTTTACTGTCCTTTGCTAAACTCATGCCTATCTTGTTCGGAATTTCTTTGTACTCGTAAGCGGATAAAAACTCGTCCAAATGTTCAAGTTCTGCGCTCACATCGCCATCGCCATACAAAACTGTGAAGGAATTCGATGGGTGGTAGTGCCTCCTGTAGTAGTCAAGAAGCTCATCGTAAGTCAGTTTGATGATCTCGTAAGGGTCGCCGCCTGAGTTGAAAGCGGGATAAGTGCCGGGATACATCTCTTCTTGCATCGCTTGGTAGATGAACTCTTCGGAGGAGGACATAGCGCCCTTCATCTCGTTATAAACAACGCCTTGGTACTGAATTTCGTCATCTTTATTAAAAATTTCGCGCCTAGTGCCTTCTTGAAGGAAGACTCTTTTGTCCGTTAATAGTCTCGGATTGAAGACAGCGTCTAGGTAAACGTCCATCAAATTGTAGAAGTCCTTCGCATTTCTTGATGAAATCGGATAAACCGTCATGTTTTGGAAAGTCATTGCGTTCAAAAACGTTGCAAGTGACGACTTTGCAAGGTCCATGAAAGGCTCCTTCGTTGTGTATTTCTTTGAGCCCGACAAAACTGAGTGCTCAATTATGTGCATTATGCCCTTTGAATTCTCTGGAATCGTTCTAAATCCTATCATAAAGGCCTTGTTGTCATCGTCATTTTCAAATTTGATGACCCTCGCCTTAGTCTTATTGTGCGTAAAAATCTTATACGCTGAATTTATTTCGTCTATAAATCCACTCTCCACTAGAGAAAATTTTTCGTTCATTAAATCACCTCAATTATCCTTATTGTAACACAGCCGTCTTAACTATGTCAATGGCAGTCGCATCCGTTAGCTTAATTAGATCCGCTGGAGCGAGTTTTATCTGCAAACCAATTTTGCCGCCGCTCACATAAATATATTCCTTATCCATCGCCGATGCGTCAATGAATGTCTTAAGTTTTGTCTTCATGCCAATAGGTGAGCAGCCGCCATGCACGTAGCCTGTTAGTGGCAGTAAATCCTTTTGTTTCAGCATATCCACTTTCTTTGCGCCAGCCGCCTTCGCCGCCTTTTTTAAGTCAAGCTCCATCGCCACGGGCACTATAAAAACAAAGTGTTCCCCTTTATTTGTCTCAGTGACGAGGGTCTTAAAAACCATATTCACATCTTCATTTAGCGTGCGAGCGACGTCAGTCCCACTGATTCCAAGGCTCGCATCGTATTCAAACTCCTCATATTTCACGCCCGCCGCGTCAAGTAGGCGCATCGCATTTGTTTTTTTCATAAAATCACCTATTTTATTATACCCAAAACTATTGTCATAGTCATGCTTTTGTGCTATGATTTACTTAGTGGAGGTGGATTTATGCTGCTTGTTAAAAACGCAAATTATAATGGTAATAGTGTTGACATCTTGTCTTTGGACGGCAAGATTACTATGATAAAGGAAAATATAGAAAATTATTATGGTCTTGAGGAGATAGATTTAAAGGGAAAACGAGTTTTTCCTAGTCTCATCGATGGCCACGTACATGTGACTGGTGGCGGCGGAGAGATGGGTCCAACGTCGCGCGTTCCCGAGATAAAGTATGAAGACATAATTATGGCGGGGGTGACGACAGTTGTTGGCCTGCTTGGGACTGACAGCACAACACGTTCGGTAGAAAATCTCGTGTCGAAGGTCAAGGCGCTAAACGAGTACAACGTCAGAGCCTTTGCACTGACTGGCGCCTACGAATATCCGCCGAAAACCATAACAGGCTCGGTTAAAAAGGACATCACTTACATAAGTGAGATAATCGGCTGCAAGCTAGCAATTTCAGACCACAGAGCAAGTTATATCACAGAGGACGAACTCGTAAGGCTAGCGAGCGAGTGCTACATTGGCGGTCTCTTCGCCGGCAAAGTGGGTGAACTACACATGCACACGGGCGGACTGGGTAAGGAAGGTCTTTCAAAAGTTTTCGCAGTCCTTGAAAAACACGAGATTCCGATCAAGACTTTCAGGCCGACACATTGCAAAAACATAGTTGACGATGCCGTTAAGTTTATGAATATGGGTGGATACGCGGATTTCACCGCAGGCGAGGATGGTCTTGACGCCATCGATTACGCGATAAAGAAGGCGCCATTTGATAAAATTACGCTTTCGTCCGACTCAAACGGTTCTGTGCCTATTTGGTCAAAGGACAAAGAGCTCTTAGGTATAGGCGCTGCAAAGATTTCGGAGCTTTTTGATACTATAAAAGCCTTGTGCAAAAATTATGGCTATGAATTAAAGGACATGATTAAACTTGCCTCTACAAACGCAGCTAAGGCGCTTGAAATAGACAAGATAACTGGCGAGATTAAAGAAGGACTTTCGCTTGACCTCATGGCGCTTGATGAGGCTGACAATATTGACACAGTTATCAGCAAGGGAATTGTTGAGATGAAAGACAAAAAAGTTCTGCGCAAGACTAATTTTTCTGATTTTTAGGAGGATATATGACGATTATAGCAACTTGGAAAATGGCTTTGATGGGCACAAAGCTCGCACGCGAGGCGCTTTTGAAGGGCGCGCCGCTTGAAGAAGCCTTGATCACCTTAATAAAAGATGTTGAGCTGAACGAAGATTTTCACTCGGTCGGCTACAGCGGTCTACCCAATGAAGATGGCGTCGTTGAGTGTGATGCAGCCATCATGAACGGTGACAATCTGCATTTTGGAGCAGTTGCAGGCCTTAGAAATATGAGAAGCGCTGTATCAGTCGCTTACACCCTCATTGATAATGAGTACAATAACTTTTTAGTCGGTGAAGGCGCTCTGAAACACGCTAAAGAAATGGGTTTTATAGAAGAAGAGATGCTTACGGACGAAGCGAAAAAGCGCTGGCTCGAAGAAAGGGCAAAGAAGCCAAAGGTCTACAAGGGCCACGATACAGTCTGCGGCCTCATTGCAGAGAAAGAGAGATGTGTCGCAGCTACGTCGACATCGGGACTTTTTATGAAAAAAGTGGGCCGCGTGGGCGACTCGCCACTTGTGGGTCCCGGTCTATATGCGGACAGCGAAGTAGGCGCCGCAGCTGCAACAGGCGTCGGCGAAGACATAATTAAAGGAACACTGTCCTTTGCCATCGTTAATCTTATGGCAGATGGCCTAAGTCCTCAAGACGCCGCGACAAAGGCAGTTAGTGATTTAGACGCAAAACTTAGGGCGAAGGGCGAAGAGCCGCGCGATTTCTCAGTAATTGCAGTAAATAAGAACGGAGAATGGGGCGCCGCCACAAACATAGCCGAGTTTCCCTTTATAGTCAGCGAAGAGGGTGGCGAAACGAATATGTATATAGCGAGAGACTTTGGACGGGAAATAGAAAAGATTAAATAGATGAAATTGATTAAGTAAGTGAAATTGATTAAGTAAGTGAAATTGATTAAGTAAGTGAAATTGATTAAGTAAGTGAAATTGATTAAGTAAGTGAAA
>NZ_CAKPYL010000025.1 GCF_934202865.1 uncultured Fenollaria sp.
TTTCTCAAGTCTATTACTAAGCTTAATTTTATTTTTTTCACTTATCTCAAGCGCTTCAAAATACCCATCTAAATCACTTATCGAGCTGTATTTATTTAGGTCAATTTGATATATTGCATTCATTAAATTTAATCTAGTCTTGTCGTATGACATATTATCCCTCACTTAGAAGGCAGCTGTGTGCCTAAGTTTTTCTTTAAAAAAAACTCCAGCGCAATTACTGGAGTTTAATCAAATTATTTATTAGCCTTTTGTGCTTCTTTAACGCCCTTTACATGAACGTTAACTTGCAATACATGTATGTCAGTCATCTCTTCAACAGCGCTCTTTACGTTTGATTGAATTTCATATCCAACCTTGTCGATCTTTGCACCATATTCGATGTCAACATATATGTCTATTATAGAGCTTTCTTCACTGCTTTCAATTTTAATTGGTTTATTAAAATTTTTTACTCCTAATAAATCAGTAATGTTTGATCCAATACCTGCTGATAATGAGCAAACGTGTTTAACTTCACAAGTTGCCTTGCTAGCTATAGTTGCTATAACATCATCAGATATAGTAATCTTTCCAATATTGTTATTTTCCATATCTTACTCTATTTAGAGTCTTCCTCCTCATCTTCATCTTCTTCTGGATATTCGAAATAGTCATCATCATAGTCAAAGTCGTAATCATCATCGAAATCGTAATCGTAGTCGTCATCATCATAATCTTCGTAGTCATCGCCATAAACATCATCTTCTAAGTAAGAAAGATCTTCGTCAACTTCGAAGATGTAGTCTTCTAAGTCTTCGATAGCTACTTCGTTATCGCAAACTACTTCAGCCATCTCATCAAGAATGTCGATAATTTCACTTAAAACCTTTTCTTCTTTACTTTCTTCCTTCAAGCCTAAGCCTTCTGCAAGTCCCTTTAAATAAGAAACTCTCTTTGATAGTTCGTACATTTTTCTACCTCCTTAAACTCTAGATAAATATTCTCCACTTCTTGTGTCTATTTTAATTCTATCACCAATATTAACAAATAGTGGTACATTTAATGTAAATCCTGTTTCAACTGTAGCTGGTTTAGTAGCTCCAGTAGTTGTGTTTCCCTTAACACCAGGTTCTGTTTGAGTAACTTCTAGTTCAACAAAGTTAGGTGCTTGTACTGAAAATGCTTTGCCTTTGTAGAATCTTATAACTGCAGTATCATTTTCTCTTAAGAATTGAATTGCTTCACTAACTTCGTCCTTGTTTAATGGAAGTTGCTCATATGTTTCGTTGTCCATAAAGTAGTATAGTGCATCATCATTGTAAAGATATTGCATTTCTTTTGTTTCCAATTGTGCGTCATTGAACTTTTCAGTTGGGTTAAAAGTTAATTCCTTTGTAGCTCCACTTAGTACGCTTCTGATAGTTGCTCTAACAAAAGCAGCTCCCTTTCCTGGCTTAACATGTTGAAAGTCCAATACTTGATAAACGTCTCCATCCCATTCGAATGTAGCGCCATTTCTAAAATCACTTGCCGATAACATATATTTCCTCCTAATTTCTAATCTCTAAGACTATTATATCAGTAAATTTGCAATTTAACAAGTATTTTTTTAATAATATCGATATTTTTATAAATAAATATTATCTTTAATAGTCTGACCTAGTTACCTTTATTATACCTTTGAATGTTTTGCATCTTCTATACATTGTATTAAGCGACTTGAAACAGTCAATATTAGATTCATTGTCTATATCAATCATAGCTCCCATTATATCGCTATCGCCCTCAATATTTAAACTGCCATCAATAATTAAAAGGCCTCTAAACTTAAAATTTGCTTTTACACTCACATCGCCATCTATAATCATTATACCCGAGCCGTTAATGTTGGCGTTTAAATCTTCATCGTCAGCCGTGATTTTGACAATGGCATTGCCATAATCAAAGTTTCTTGACTCTATGTCCTCAGTATAAATAAAATAATCATTAATTTCGCTTGTGCTAAAGTTTTGTACTTCGTTATTTTGAATTATTTCATCGCAAAAATCTTTTTTCTCTTTAGTACTAGGATTGTCTTTAAAAAATATTCTATTTAGTAATGAATACTTGGTATTTCTAGATATTTTCTTTTTATTAGCTATTATTTCATGATAGTAAATATTAAATGCGTGCTTCGCAGTTGGATCATTAAGCGAGACTACAGCTTTTTGATTTTCAAAAACCGAATAGTCTTTACCAACAATGTCATGAATGTCGCCGCCATTTAAGTAAGTCTCTTCTATATCCTTAGTGATTATATTATTAAGCGACTCTTCGTTATAAGCATATTGCTTCATCTTTGACCTATTTGTGTACATCGTTCTTTCAATGCTAACGTATTCAAAGAGATAGATTAAAAGAGCCGTTATTAAAAATATTACCGATAAAACTACTAGACTTGCGCTGCCCTTCTTCATTCTATCACCTCAAGATACTTTGTACTAAAAAGCTTTTTATATTCTTTGCCATTGACTTTGATTTGCATACTTACAAAGGCATCCTCAGCATTAGAAGTAAAGGAAAGATCTTCAAGACCTGATAAAAAGTATGTTACGCCAATAGACTTACCGCCCGCAACTCTCTTTATTCTATCGCCATCCATATAATAGTCACAGGATTTAAGCTCTCTCGAGCCTTTCTTTTCAAAATGGATGGAGTCACTTTTAACGCTCACTGCGTTATATAGAGTAAAATCATTTTCGATGAATGAAAAGAATAGATTGATGTCGTCTTCTTTCTCTAAGTCCTCTTCGTATCTTTGAGTAAAACTAGTAAAGTTTTTTAGTAAGGAGCTTGCTTCGAATAGGACTATTGACAAGAGAAATAGAGCGATGATTAATTCAATCAAGGACTCTGCTTTTTTATTTGATGATCTGATATTCTTCATAAGTATTTCCTTCTTCATCAATTATATATAGTGTAAATGTATATAGATCTCCAGTATATGCTTCTTTAACAAGATTGAATTTACATTCTTCGCCTAAATTGTCTTTTATTTTATCTGATATAGCATAGACATCGTTACTTTCATCTGATCTAAGTATCTCCATGGCATTACTTGCAAAGGCATCAGCCTTTCTCAATTTCTTCGTATCTGCTTCTAGCGCCATAAAATTCTTCAAAAAAATAGTCAGAAAAAGTACGAAGCAAGAAAGTATAGCAAAGGAAACTACAATATCCATAATTGTAAGTGCTTTTTTATACTTCTTCATACCTAACCTGTCCTCCAACTGCTGCTACTATCACATTATATTTCTTTTTACTCTTGTTTGAAACTAAGATAATATTATATGCGCCCATAAAAGATTTTGTGCCGCCTTCGCTAGTGAATTGAAATATTTCACCCGACTCAAACTTGAGATGCTCTAGCTTATAAACTTTCTTCATCTCGTTAATATTTGAAACGACAATCTCGTCTCCATCAAGAACTACTTCAACATCAATCATCTGCATGATGGCGCTAAGTCTAGCCTTTTTTATTATTTGAACAACTCTTTTGGCCTCGGCCCTATCGCTATAATTAGTAAACTGTCTATACGCAAGTATAAACATAGATATGATTATAGCTGCCACGCATAAAGAAATTACTGTATCGATGTATGTAAAACCTTTTTTATTCATAATCAATCTCACCTATAGATAAATAAAAAGCCATATCCTTATCTCTTATAAACTCGATAGACTCTATCCTTGCCCCTTTAAACTCATTGCCAATGTAGAAGTATTTAAAATCAGATGCGCCTTCTAAATCAATTACTGCTTCTTTACCATTTTTAATGACTTTTAATTTTGCCTCACTGCAGCCAGTAAAATCAATGCTTAAATATTCTTTCTTTATCAAAATATCATTCTTTGGCACAAGAAGAATGTTTTCTTTATTATTATCATCGCAAAAGACGATGCTCTTCTCATCTTGATAATAAACGCTTCCCGCCTTTGCTTCCCATCTGTCCAGCATAGGATTAGTAATTTCACTTTCTAAAACTATGGCCTCTTCGTTAGCATCTTCGTCTTCTTCATCAAAATCATCAAGGATATCAAAGGGGTCTTCTTCATCAAAATCACTATAGCTAATAAAGCTATTAGTCGTAGACATTATGACCTTATTAATGATTTCATTTTTGCTAATAGTTTTCGTATCACTATCGTGTTTTGCAATATCAATCTTTTTTGCTTTCTTTAGCTGAGTATCGTTCTTATCTTTGGCAAGAGTAAATCTCTTTTTTACTTCGCTATCTGCATAATTTGGCTCTTCTCTATTTATAGGCAGAAAGAGATTCGCTAGTATAAGCAAAACTATTATTAGCCCTTTATTTATATACTTTCTCATCTTGTAAACCTCAGTAGAAGCAATATAATTAAGGCTAGTATAATGATGTCAAGAGCTATGTTTATGATGAGCGAAATATTTATCTTATTTTTATATTTTTTAGAGGCTATCTCAAATAAATCTTTTAAGTATAAAATATTATTTGCTTCTTCAAGCTCTTTTGCCTTAAGTAAGGCTAAAACCTTGCCATCTGTATTATTTGCTTGATTCAAAATATAGTTATACATCTGATCCTTATCAAGATTATAAAGATTGATATCAAAGTTTGATTTTTCATATGAAGAAGTGATTGTGTCATACTTATATAGCGCTTCGTCTGTAATGATCTTCATAATATTTTCTTCTTTTAGGTTTAAGGATAAGAGATCAATTTTACTTAAGCTGCCAAGAAAGACGTCTAAATCACTATCATATTCATTTAGCTTTATAATTAAAGTGTCTTTATTTAAGTATTTATTGTCTCTAAACTTTTTAAATAAGTACTTAAGGCTAGCACTTTTATCGCTGTCATCATAAGTGATTTGCTCAACAATGCTAGTTTTTTTACTATTTAAAAATACATAAGATGAATCGATGTACATAATGTTCTTCATAGGACCTTCTCCTTAAATAGATCAAAGAGCATCAAGATAAAAAACGCAAAACTTATATATGGAACTAATCTAACTTCTCTATCATTTTTCTTATGCCAATAGTTTTTGAATAGATTAACTAGTATTGCGCTAAGCGTAGATATTATTATTAATATCAAAAATTTTTCAAAATCAAATATCATAAATAGCAAAATATATAGATCAACGTCACCATCGCCAATGTAATCCATGTACTTAGTCTTTAAAATATGCGAAAGAAATAAAGCTAGGCATACAAGGCCTATCTTAATATAAGATACTCCTTTTAATATAGCTATAGCTGAAACAATTATTATTAATAAGTAAAAGTAAAAACTATTGTACTGCGCTTCTTTTATGTCTTTGTACGAGATGAATAAAAGAAGAAGTGACAAAACTATATATAAGGCTAAAAGCATTATGAATTAAATTAATGACCAGTGCCTGTTTCGCTGCTCTTCTTTGCTTCAACCTTGCCTGGACTAACTGTTATAACGCCTTGATCATCATGAGTCACAGTATAAATCTTACTAGCATTGCCGTCTCCAGTAGGTATTGATGAAGGTACTGTAACCTTGCTCTTTAAATAACCTTGGCTAAATAATTCATCTGATGTTACATCAGGATCGTCTGGAAAATCAGTAAAGTATAATAAAGCTACTGAACTGATTTGATCAACGTTGGCGTTGTGAGCAGTTCTTTCAGCGCTAGTCTTAATCGCTTTGTAAGCAGGTATAGCAACAGCTATAAGTATAGCAACTATCGCTATGGAGATAATTATCTCTACAAAAGTAAATCCTTTTTTCTTCTTAAAGTTCTTCATAATATTTCCTCCTCCTATGAAATAATACTAGTCATCGAGTCATACATTGGCTTAAATACCATCACAAGTATTAGCATAATCACAAGTCCCATGACAATTGTCATGAGTGGCTCGATAGAATTTACAAACTTATCCAGTCTTCTCTTTAAGTCTCTCTTGTATAGTGACAAAACGTTTTCGATAATTTCAATTAAGTGCTCTGATTCATATCCTGTTATAAGTATGGTCTTGACATCGTCTAAGAATATCTGGCTAGAGTCAAGAACGTTTTGCAAGGTCTCTCCTTCGTTTAGCATCTTTGTCATTCTTTCGAATTCTTTTCTTAAGTATACTAAGTCAAATTTTTTTGCAAAGAAATCGAAAATCTCATTAACTTTGCTGCCTGATCTAAGCATGCTAAGCATGTAATACAAAATTCTGTAATTTACTCTATATTTATATAAACCGTTCTTCGATTCGAGTAAATATCTTTGTTTGACATAAAGGTAAGCGTCGTTCTTATTTAGTATCGCAAAAACTATTATTATTATAAATATAGCTGCGATATAGTATATGTAATGATTTTTAATTGAGTTGCTAACGACTAAAAGTATTCTTAAGCTATCAGGCATTAAGTTCATATCGTTATCAAATAGATAGGAAAATTGCGGTACTAAGAAGACTATAATCATAATTATAAAGGCAAGTAAAGTCAGCATTAAAAATTTTGGCTTTATCATTATGTTGTTTATGGTGTTTTTATACTCTTCTTGTTCGTAAAGATTTTCACTGATCTCAAGTATTTGCTCTGATAAGTCCTTTGAGTTTTTGCTTGACTTTATGTGCTCTGACTTTTCTGCTATCCTAAGGCTTAGTAGCGATAAATTGTCAAGTATATCAAGCTTGGCTAGTATGTCTGACAAAGTAAAGCCGTGTTCTATAAGCTCCTTGATTAGTAAATAATAATTCTTAAGTGGATCGCTAAGAGCTGATGAATTGTTATACATTTGCTCTAGGATTTGTGGCAAGTTATTATTTATCTTTAGATTAAAAGCGATGATTCTAAAAAAGTTTGCTATATGCTTTTTGCTTACACTATTGATTTTAAGCGCTCTATAGATTTTCGCTGGTCTAAAATATTTGACGTGCATAAAATCAATATCTTTTTCTTTAGTTAATTGAAAGGCTTCGTAAATGTTTTTAGCTCTTAAGCTTTCTGTCCTTCCATCTTCAAAAATGATTTCAAATTTCATTGATATCGCCCTCTTTGAACTCGTCATAAGTCTTCTTATCTATAAACTTATGCTCAAGCAGGTAATTTATCGAATCTTCAAAGCTAACGTAGTCAGTGAGCTTCTTCATCTCATTATAAATCTCACTTGTAAGCTTTGTATTATTCTTTAATAAAAGGTCTCTAATCTTGTCATTGATTAGCATTATCTCGAAGACAGCAATTCTGCCATAGTACTCGCTCTCACTTGTATCATCAGCAAAATCAATATCTTCATACGATGACTTCAAACGCTTTACAAGACGTTGATTGACTATAGCGTTTAATGAGGTAAATAAATACGAAGCCTCTACATCCATCTCTAATAGTCTGTTGATGCTAGTTACGGGGCTCATACTATGTAGAGTCGTAATGATCTTGTGACCAGTTAGAGAAGCTCTTACAGCTATCTGTGCAGATTCTTCGTCTCTTATTTCGCCAATGGCTATGACATCAGGGTCCTGTCTAAGTATGGCCCTAAGTGTATTTGCAAATGTTATGTCCTTGTAGTCATGTATTTCAATTTGATCAATATCATTAACTCTGTACTCAACAGGGTCCTCAACACTGACTATGCTTAGACGCTCTTTGTCTAAGTTGTTAAGCATAGTATACATAGTTGAGTTCTTACCCGAGCCTGTTGGTCCAGTGATTATAGTCATTTGATATTTATATTTAACTCTCTTTTTAAATAGTTCTTTTGCTTTCTCTGACAAACCAATATTGTCAATGGTAAACATCTCTTTATTATTTAAAATTCTTATACAGATTTTCTCTCCATAAATAGCCTCGATAAAGGAAACCCTTAGGTCAACATCGCCGTGGCTAAATCTACCGTCTTGTGGTGCAAACTTAATCGCAGTGTCACAATCAGACTTAATCTTGATTATATTGACAATGTTTTGATAAGAGCTTTTATTGATCTTTTTAAAAAATACAAGTTCGCCATCAATTCTAAGCCTAATCAATATATACTTATTATACGGTTCAAAGTGTATATCGCTAGCTCTATTATCAATGGCGTAGTCTATGGTATTTTTAATAAATTCTTCAGCTTTGCTACTTTGTATCTCTACTATGCCTTTATCGTCATATAGAGAAGATAATCTATTCATTGGCCTTCCTTCTAATCATATAATTATATTCTACTTTCTTATCATATGCTAGATAAGCTTCCTTCATAGGTGTATTTATATTGTCTACCTCGTTCATGTCTTCATCATAAATTTTGTTTATGGTGAATTTGTCATAAAATTTTGGTCCAAATATTTCTACTTCGTCGCCAATAGAGAATTTATTTCTCTCTTGTACTTTCATTAGCTTTTTGTCTTCGTCATAATCAAGAACTTTAGCAACGAAATCATATAATCTAATATATGAAGAATTGTCATAAGTTAATGAGGCTTCCTTATCATCGCCAAAGAAGAAGGCTGTAGTGAAGTCTCTATGACTAACTTTTTCTATCTCTTCTAGATATATATTATTGTCTCTATTGTAATTATATTTTTCAATATCTTCATAATAATCATCTATAGCTCTTCTATATTGATTAATGACTGTCGCTACATAGTATTCAGACTTTACTCTACCTTCGATTTTGAATGAATCAACTCCAGCTTCAATAAGCTCAGGAATATGGTTAATCATACAAAGGTCTTTTGAGTTCATGATGTAAGAGCCATTTTCATCCTCTGTTATCTGGAAGTACTCTCCGGGTCTTTTCTCTTCCATAAGATAGTACTTGTATCTGCATGGATGAGCGCAGTCGCCCATATTAGCGCTTCTTCCTGTCATGTAGTTTGATAAAAGGCATCTACCTGAGTAACTCATGCACATTGCTCCATGAACAAAAGTCTCGATCATGATACTGTCTTTTACTTTATCTTTTATCTCTTTTATTTCTTTTAAACTTAATTCTCTTGCCAAGATAACTCTATCTGCCCCAAGACTCTTCCAGAACTCAACTGTAGCTGTATTTGTGATATTTGCTTGAGTGCTAATATGAATTTCTTTCTTTGGCGCAAGCGTTTTTACCTTTTGAAATATACCTGGGTCTGAGACTATAAATGCGTCTACACCTGCTTCGTCTAAGCTTTGTATATACTCGTCAATGCCTTCAAGGTCCTTGTTATGTGAAATTACATTTAGTGTTAAATAAACTTTTTTATCTAAATCATGAGCAAGCTTTGTTGCTTCCTTTATATCGTCTAAGCTAAAATTTTTAGAAGCAGTCCTTAAACCTAGCTTGTCTCCAGCTAAGTAAACAGCATCAGCTCCATATTGTATCGCAGTTTTAAACTTTTCTAAGTCTCCTGCTGGTGCTAGTAATTCTACTTTTTTCATCTTACTCCTTCCTTAAAAGCAATAAGCCATCGTGAACAGTAAGTAGACTCGCTGTAAACCTCTTATCGCTTTTAACATCTTCTATAAATTTTTTTAAATTCTTTATTATGGTTCTATATCTTTTATTGTCTTCGTCTTTAGCTACATAGCCTCTAAATAAGATATTGTCAATAAGTATTATAGCATTCTCACTTGTTAAGTCATAAACTAAGTTTAGATACTCTTCATACTGTGACTTGTTTGCATCGATGAAGCAGAAATCAAATTTTTCTTCTATTTCTCCATTAGTCATGCTTCTCAATACACTTATAGCATCGTCATTGACAGCTTTTATCTTATTTTCACTATCATATTTTTCAAGATTCTCTTCTAATATCTTGAATGTGTCTTCATCTTTTTCTATGGTAAATATATTAGCTCCTGATGCTTTTTGCATAAGCAGAGATGAATAGCCTATAGCCGAGCCTATCTCTAATATATTCTTTGGCTTAATCGTTTTTAGTAAAAGCTCTAGAAATCTAGCCACATCCTGCGAGACTATAGGAACTCTATTTGCTTCAGCATAGTCTACTAAATCTCTAAACTTTTCTCTCTCTGAAGAAAACTCTTCTACATAGCAAAAAACATCTTCATCAATAAACTGACTAATCATTATTACTCTTATAATCCTTTTTATCTTCAAGGAACTTATTGTAGTCTGAAGAGAAGTTATGTCCACCATCTGAGCCAGGCTTAACTACAAAGTATAAATAGTCAACATCAGCTGGATGAAGGCTCGCAACGATTGACGCTTCGCCAGGATTGCAAATAGGTGCAGGTGGCAAACCATCATGTGTGTATGTGTTATATGGCGAATCGATCTTTAAGTCTTCATTACTTAAGTTAGGCTTTCTCTCACCAAGCGCGTATTGAATTGTAGCGCAGGATTGAAGCCTGATATTTTTATCAATTCTATTTAAGAATACTTTTGCAATGATAGGTCTTTCTTCTTCAAGCTTTGCTTCTCTCTCTACAATTGATGCTAAAGTTATTAGCTTATTTAAGTCGTCAACTTCAGAGCTAATCTTTGCATAAATATTATTAAATGCATTTAGCATCATAGTTATGATCTCTTCGCTGCTTGAGCCCATGGCAATATCATAAGTTGCTGGGAACAAAAAGCCTTCCAAGCTATCATTATTTATGCTAGATAAAAATTCATATTTTTCTTTATATTTATCTACATTTTTACATTCATTTAAGAAATCTTCGCTAGATACTAAGCCCTTTTCCTCAAGTCTTTCTGCTATACGAGTAAGCTCAAAGCCCTCTGGTATGGTAACTTTAACAGTTTCGCCCTTTGAAGCTTCTTCTGCTTCACCAGCAATTATATTAGCTATTTCTAATAAAGTCATTGATTTTTTTACCTTAAACGTACCGCTCTTGATATGCTTTTCAAGGTCGTTTTCCTTTAGCACATCTTTAAAAGCAGTACCATTCCTAATGATTTTGTTCTCATAAAGCTCTCTAGCTACATAAGACGCACCGCTACCTTCAGGTATTTCTATAGTATATTCAGTATCATCGTTTGGGTCATAAGGCTTATACAGGCCTGATATGCATGAGTTTACCTTCCATATAATTGCAAGAACTATAAGTATTAGTACAGTTATTGTAATTATTCTTCTTTTTTTCATTAAATCACCTTTTTTAATCTTTTATCGTAAATATAATAAATCAATGATCCAAATACTACAACGCTTATCGCTTCTCCACCCATGATTCCTAAAACTGTTGTAAAATATGGTATATTTGAGAAATATGAAACCCATATTGATACTAAGAAACCATTTAAAATAATCGGTGGTAACATTGCTAAGTATTTAGATTTTGCTTTTCTTGTTAAATATGCTGCGAGTAATGTAACTAAACTTCCGCATATAATATCTATCATGCCATAGCCTGACATAAATGATAAGAAGATGTTTGAGATTAAACATCCTACGAATAGTCCAGGTACTGCAGCTGCTTCCATTAGTGGAAGAACTGTAAGTCCTTCTGCTAGTCTTAATTGTATTGGTCCAAATGTCAATTGTTGGAACGGTAATACTGTTTGTAATAGTATTAGTATTGTATATAGTGTAGCGATTAGTGCCGCTTTTGTAATTGTCTTTGTACTTGTTTTAGTGTTCAAATCATTGCTCCCCTGTTGAAAATTTATGTAAATGAGTAAACCTATAAGCCGTGTTCTGTATTAGATGGTTATCTATCTAGTTTTAGCGTTACCACTAAAATCAAGCAACTTACCTTACAGGAGGTTACGAGCAGCAACCTTTGATCCTTGTTTGTTTTGCTCCGAATGGGGTTTACATGTCACCTTTAGTCGCCTAAAAGTAGGTAGTCTCTTACACTGCCTTTCCACCCTTACCAATATGGCGGTTTATTTCTGTTGCACTATCCTTGAAGTCACCTTCACTGGACGTTATCCAGCATTCTGCTCTATGGAGCACGGACTTTCCTCATGCCTAAGCACGCACCCATCTGGTTTACTCATTACATTTTTAATTATACTACAAAATTTATAAAATTTCTATAATATTTCTATATTATCAGTAAAAGAAGAAAAATTTTTAATGATCTCTGCGTCTTCAAAATCTTTCTTGATAAGCTCTTCCATGATATTAACGAAAGCACTTTCGCTACTGTTATGGTCTTGCATAATTAAGTTGATCTTTGCGTTTCTTAACGCTTGTACATCATGGTAGCCTAGGTCAGATGTTATAAGAGTATCAGGTCTTGCCTCAAGAACATTGTCTAAGAAGTCCTTGCCGCTACCATTTAATATCATTACTCTAGTGTTCTTATCATTGTTTTTATATACTTGAATGTACTTTGCCATGTTTATAGTTTTGATTCTATTAGCTAAACTCATTAGATCCATATCATTAATCTCGCCCGCTATTCCATAACCCAAGTCATCATCTACTTTGATGGCAAAGTCTGTATTTGTCAAATTTAATTTATCTTCATAAAATTTATAAAAGCCTGCTCTTTGTATATCAAAGGAAGTGTGTGCACTGTAGTAGATTATGTCATGTTTAATCATCTCTTTAATAAGCTTAGAGCTGGCACTCATGTCAATCTCTTTTATGCCTTTAAAAATTAAAGGATGATGCGTTATGACCATATCCACATCATACAGTTCATTAATATTATCATATAAGAGATCAACGCTTAAGTAAATTTTATTAATATCTTCTTTATCTGCATCTATAATGAGTCCAGAATTGTCCCAAGACTCTGCGTGCTCCTTCGGGAAGATGCTTTCAATTGCACTAATAATTTTATCTTTTTTCATTGATCTTCTCCATGTATTGTATAATTTTATTTAATTCTTCTTCTAGTTCATTATACTTACTAAAGTTCTTTTCTTTATTAATCTTTTGAAGTATAGACTTTATATTTTTAATTTCATTATCATAATAAGTATTTAAGTAAGAAATATCATTTCTATCAAAGTTTACAGGAAACTTATAATCATCTACATTGGTCTTTTTATTACTTATCTCATAGAGCCTATAGTACTTGTCTTTCTCTATGAATAGACGCTCTTTTTCTATAAAGAAATCATTGTCCATAAAGTACTTTCTTATGTTTGAGCCTTCACCCATGGCTTGCAAAATAATATGCTTAAAGTGCCTTACTTTGTCAATGCTATCATTTAGTATACTTATTATAGTCTCTTCACCCATGCCAGCGATTAAAAGCGTGTCATAAAAGCTTGTATCGATATCATTGAGACCATCGCTCACAATGAACTTAACTTTGTCTTTGTACTTTTCTCCTGATAATAGCATCTGAGCCTTTTCAAGTGATTTTTCACTAATATCGCTCTCTATAACTTTGACTATGGTATTTGAGTCTAAAAGCATCTTAGCGATGTAGCCGTGATCACAGCCAACATCGACTAAAGATGATCCTTCTTTAACTGATTTCGCTATCTCAGTAAGTCTAAAAGAATAATTCATTATAGTTCAAGGAAGTCTCTAAGCTTTTTCGATCTACTTGGATGTTTAAGCTTTCTAAGTGCTTTTGCTTCTATCTGTCTAATTCTTTCTCTTGTAACATCAAAGGCTTGGCCGACTTCTTCAAGTGTTCTTGTCCTACCATCGTCAAGACCAAATCTTAATGCTAGAACTTTTCTTTCTCTATCTGTAAGTGTATCTAAAACTGAAATCAATTGCTCTCTAAGCATAGTGTTTGTCGCCGCGTCAGATGGTGAAAGTATTTCTTCATCTGGAATAAAGTCGCCTAAGTGTGAGTCCTCTTCTTCGCCTATAGGTGTTTCTAGTGAAACTGGTTCTTGAGCTATCTTTTGAACTTCTCTTACCTTTTCTACGTCCATGTTCATTAGTTCTGCTACTTCTTCTGGAAGTGGGTCTCTACCTAGTTCTTGAACTAATTGTCTTTGTGCTCTAACAAGTTTATTTATAGTTTCTACCATATGAACAGGTATTCTAATTGTTCTTGCTTGGTCTGCTATTGCTCTAGTGATGGCTTGCCTAATCCACCATGTAGCGTAAGTACTAAACTTAAATCCTTTTTTATGCTCGAATTTGTCAACAGCCTTTATTAGACCCATATTGCCCTCTTGGATAAGATCTAAAAATTGCATGCCTCTACCGACATATCTTTTAGCGATACTTACTACTAGTCTAAGGTTTGCTTCAGCTAGTTGATCTTTAGCTTTTTGATCGCCAGCTTCAATCCTTTTTGCTAGTTCTACCTCTTCTTCATATGTTAATAATGGTATACGTCCTATCTCTTTAAGATACATTCTAACAGGGTCATCTGTTATAACTACCTTGTTCTTTCCTTTTTCTCTAATAGCTTCAAGTTTATCTTCTTTGCTTAATTCTTCTTCAAATGATCTTAATTCCTCTAAATCTATATCTTCATCTTCATCGTCTTCATCAGAAACAATATCAAAGTCCTTAGTTATGTCAATATCTTCGTCATCAGATTCTTTTATATCGACAATAGTAATTTGCACTGCATCTAAGGCATCGTAGAAGGATAGAATCTCATCTTCACTAAGATCGTATTTATCCAAGCCATCCTCAATCTCCTTATAATCGATAAAGCCCTTTTGCTTACCAATATCGATTAGATTATACATAGCTTGTCTTTTTTCTTCACTTACATCTTCTTCGATTATCTTTATTGCCTCGTCATTTAAATTTTCTTCTTGAATATTATTCGTTTTAGTATTCTTTTCTTTCTTCATAAGAACACTTCCCTTCATCATTCGTTATCTTTTTGCTTTTTAATTAATTTTAAAAGCTCCATCGCATCACTTTTGCCATCATTAATTTGGCTCAATAAGTCGCTTACGTAGTCCTTTGATTTTAGCTTCTCTCTTTTTTCTAATAATTCTTCGAGATTCATGTAAGTAGATTCTTCCGATTTCTTTCTAATACTATCAATCTCTAAAAGCGCATTTTCTTTATCGGCTAAATCAAAGTCGTCAAGCTCTATCTCGCCATTGCCCTCGTATTTGGACTTAAGTAGTGGCATATTAACTTTAAACACTTTACTATAATTATCTATAGAAATTTCCTTATTAATATATTTAAAATATTTAATATCTGCAAGAGCATATATTAAAAGATTCTCATCGATAATTTCTATATCTAACTTTTTAATTCTTGGTACCTCTGGTAGAGTGTATTTTTCTTTATAATTGTTAACGTACTTTGTTTTTGAAACTTGATTTGTTAATAGTCTTTTATCTATAGAGTAGACCCTCGAAATGTAGTCTATGTAAATCTCTCTTTCAATCTTATCGTTTATCTTTAATAATAAATCTGACAATTCATTGATAAGCTGAAGAAGGCTTTCAGGATCGTTAACGTCATAAAGCTCCATAAGCTCTGAAACTTCATACTCTACATAATTTTTTGCTTCATTTATCTTTGCTGTAAAACCAGCAAGACCGTACTTCTTAATATAATCATCTGGATCAAGGCCCTCTGGTAGTTCAACTACATTTGCCTTAGAGTCTATTGACCTAAGTATCTCAATCGCCTTGTGTGTTGCGTTTTTACCTGCCTTATCACCATCGTAGCAGATATAAATCTTCTTTGCGTTTCTTTTAAGTAGATTAGCTTGGTTTATGGTAAAGGCAGTTCCAAGATTGGCAACAGCGTAATTTACTCCTGCTTGATAAAGACTCATTACATCAATGTTTCCTTCTACCAATAATATTTTATCTCTATCAGCTTCTTTTTTATATATATTGTAGCCAAATAATAATTCTCTCTTCTTAAAAATGATATTTTCGCTAGTGTTTAAGTACTTAGGCATACTATTATCCAAGCTTCTTGCGCTAAAACCGAGAACGTGGTTATGTGAGTCCACTATAGGAAAAACTAGTCTGTTTCTAAAAGTGTCGTACGAACTGTCTTTTCCTTCTTTTCTCTTTGCAAGTCCTGCTCTAATTATGAAGTCTTCGTCATAGCCCTTACTTAGTAAATAGTCTTTAAGCGCTGTCCACTCGTTTGGCGCATAGCCTAATTGATAATTTAAAACAGTGTCTTTATTTAGCTTCCTCTTCATCAAATAATCAATAGCAATTTTTGACTTTAGTATTTGATTTTGAAAGAAGTCAAGTGCTGTTTTATTGATATCATAAAATTTCTCTATGAGATCATTTTCAGTTTTTTTTTAGCTGTTGCTTCTTGAAGCGTTATATTTGCCCTATCTGCAAGGTACTCAACTGCTTCTTGGAAAGAGTAGTTTTTATACTTTTCTATAAAAGTAATAACGTCACCCGCTTCGCCGCAGCCAAAACACTTATAGTAACCGTCCTTGCTATTAACGTGGAAGGAAGGAGTCTTTTCCTTGTGAAATGGGCACAGACCAGTATAAGATGTGCCTTTTTTCTCAAGCTTAATATTTTCTCCAATCACATCTTCAATATTATTAAATTCTTTAATTTTATCAATGACTGCTGCATTAATTACTTTCATAGTATAACCTCATTTTTCCACGTTTGTGGTACATATATCTTGTTAAATTCGTTTATTGCATATATATCAGACATACCCGCGATGTAGTCACATATTTGTTGATTAAGACTTGCATCTATCTCTTTAATATTCTCAGGTAATTTTTCAGGATGCTCTACATAATAATCATATAACATTGATATTATATTTTTCGCCTTATCATGTTCTTTGGTTGTTATTGGATTAAAGTAAACTTCCTTAAACATGAAAGCTCTTAAAGCCTCCATTGCTTCGCCAATCTCTTTTGACATGGCTATATAATTTTGTCCGTAGCTTTCATTTAATATGTCTGTAATTAAGGTATTTATTCTCTTTGAGTGAGAATCTCCTAATATTTCTATCAAATCTTTTGGTATATCCTTTTCTGACAATATACCCCCTCTGATGGCATCGTCTATATCATGATTGATATAAGCAATTCTATCTGCGAACTTTACTAACTTTCCTTCAAGAGTAAAAGCTTCATTTTGTCCGCTATGATTAAGTATACCATCTCTAACCTCTTCACAAAGATTTAGACCGAAGCGACCATTTCTCTTTTCAAGTACATCAACAACTCTTAAACTTTGTTTATAGTGCTTGAATCCTCCAAAGTCCTTACATTTTTCATTTAATGCGCTCTCACCAGCGTGACCAAATGGTGTGTGTCCTAAATCGTGGCCTAAGGATATGGCCTCAACCAAATCTTCATTTAGTCTCAAGGCTCTGGCTATAGTTCTAGCTATTTGGCTTACTTCTAGTGTATGAGTAAGTCTAGTTCTAAAGTGGTCACCTTGTGGTGCTAAGAAGACCTGTGTCTTATGTTTAAGCCTTCTAAACGCTTTTGAGTGAAGTATTCTGTCTCTATCTCTTTGAAAGTCAGTTCTTATAGTACACTTTTCTTCTTCAATCTTTCTTCCCTTTGTATCTGAGCATCTGCAAGCGTATTCTGACAGGTAGGAATTTTGAAATGCTTCATAATTTTCTCTAAAATTAGTCATTCATCTCACCAAAATCTCTATTTAAACTTTCGATTATTATCGATGCGGTTTCTTCTATAGCTTTATTTGTA
>NZ_CAKPYL010000026.1 GCF_934202865.1 uncultured Fenollaria sp.
GAAAGATAGGCATTGCATCAGATCACGGAGGATTTGAACTAAAGGAAAAATTAAAGAGCTACCTTAATGAAAAAGGTATTGAAGTCGTTGATTATGGAACTGATTCAACTGAGTCGGTTGACTACCCAGTATTTGGCAAGAAGGCTGCTAACGGTGTAATTGCAGGCGAAGTAGAAAAGGCTGTCGTTATCTGCGGCACTGGCATAGGCATTTCACTTGCTGCGAACAAGGTAGAAGGCATCAGATGCGCTCTTTGCACTAACGAATACATGGCGAAGATGTCTAGAAATCATAACGACGCGAACATGTTAGCTCTTGGCGCAAGAGTAATCGGTGATGAGCTTGCTAAGTCTATACTTGATACATTTTTAGCGGAAGAATTTTTAGCAGGAAGACATAAAAGAAGAGTCGATTTAATCGAAAATTGTTAGGAGGGTATTATGGTAACTGTATTTGATCATCCACTTATTAAACACAAACTAAGCATATTAAGAATGAAGCAAACTGGTACAAAGCAATTTAAGGAGATAGTTACTGAACTATCGATGCTTATGGGCTACGAAGTAACTAGGGACTTACAACTAGAAGAAATGACTATAGAGACACCTATATGCAAGACTACTGGCTATAGCTTAGCTGGCAAGAAGATAGCACTAGTACCAATACTTAGAGCTGGTCTTGGCATGGTAGATGGCATGTTAAGTCTACTTCCAGCAGCAAAGGTTGGCCACATAGGTCTATATAGAGATCCAGAGACTTATGAACCAGTTGAATACTACTGCAAACTCCCTTCAGACATTGAGAAGAGAGAGGTCATAGTGCTTGACCCAATGCTAGCAACTGGCGGAAGTGCCACAGCTGCCATAGACTTCTTAAAGAAGAGAGGCGCAAAGCATATCAAGCTTGTAAACATCATCGCTGCTCCTGAAGGAGTTGAGTACGTAAAGAGTCATCACCCTGATGTTGACATCTTCGTAGCGAGTGTTGATGAAAAGCTTAATGAACATAAATACATCGTTCCAGGTCTTGGAGACGCAGGAGACAGACTTTTCGGAACTAAGTAGGTGAATTAATTGAGGAGAATATATTTTGCGGCTTTTGTAAGCTTGGTCCTTGGATTAATACTTACTAAGCTTCAAATACGCTTGTCTAAGAAATTCGGTTTCATCGACGTACCAAAGGATCAAAGACGTATGCATACTGATTCCATCCCGACTTGCGGGGGCTTTGCTATGTATTTCGCAATCTTTATCCCATATATGATACTATATAAATTTACGCCAAGGAACACAGCCATATTCATAGGTGCGACTATCATCATGCTATCTGGCTTCTACGATGACATGCATGACCTTAAACCAAAATACAAGGTACTATTTCAGCTATTAGCTGGACTTGTAGTATATTTCTTAGGCAATATAAGGATAATGAACATAGGTAACCCATTTATTGATAATAATTTGTTATCGCTTGGCTACCTATCGCTTCCAGCAACGCTATTTTGGATAGTGGCTGTTACAAACATCATAAATTTAATAGATGGGCTCGACGGCCTAGCAGGAGGCGTTGTCTTTATCTCGTCAATGACTTTAGCCGTGGTATCGGTTTCGTATGAACAGTACTCGCTGACAGCTTTATGCCTATGTGTCGGCTTTAGCTACTTAGCCTTTTTAAAATATAATTTTGCTCCGGCAAAGATATTCATGGGCGATACGGGTGCTTTGCTCGCTGGCTTTATGCTATCGGTCATTACTATACAAGGAGCGATGAAGGCAGTTGCAGCCATTGGTATCATAGTACCAATCATGATACTTGGCCTACCTGTCTTTGATACGACATTTGCAATGATTAGAAGGCTTCTTAGCGGCAGGTCCATCGCCTCGGCGGACAAGGGACACCTGCACCACAGACTCTTAAGAAAGTATTCGACTAAGAAGACGGTTTTGATACTATATACGATATCAGCTATATTCTCAATATTTGGCATACTTGTGATGAAGCTTAGAAATACTGTTTCGGTACTTATTTCAGGAATTATATTTATGATAATAGTTTTTTTAGCATACAAGATTGGATTATTTAAGGATGGTGAAAATTGAAAGCTTTAGTAATATTTGGAACAAGACCTGAAGGTATAAAGATGGCGCCTATTATTAAGGAGCTTAAAAATGCTGATGGTGTTGAACTTGTAACGTGTATAACGAGTCAACACAGAGAGCTTTTGGACTCGGTAATAAAGGTTTTTGATTTAGAAATTGATTATGATTTGAATATATTTGAAAAGGGACAGACTTTGACTGATATAACTGTAAGGTCACTAAAGGGACTTGAAGAAGTTATCAAGAAGGAAAAGCCTGATGTTGTTTTGGTTCAAGGGGACACTACAACTGTGTTTGCAGGAGCACTTGAGGCTTTTTATAATGGCGTTAAGATAGGCCACGTTGAGGCGGGCCTACGAAGTGGCAATATTTTAAGCCCCTTCCCAGAGGAAGCGAACAGGAAGCTAACTGGCATCATGACTGACTTTCATTTCTGCCCAACACAAAGGGCGAAGGAAAACCTTATCAAAGAAGGCTACGATATGGATAAGCTTTACATAACTGGTAACACTGTTATCGACGCACTTTTGATGACAGCTGATAAGGTTGATTCATTTACAAGAGATGATCTTAAGAAGATAGATTTGAGTAAAAAGCTAATTCTTCTTACTTCACACAGAAGAGAGAACCAAGGCGAGCCTATGGAAAACATCTTCGGAGCTGTTAGAAGGATTGCTGATGAATTTAGTGATGTGAACATAGTCTTTCCTATGCACCCAAATCCAAGAGTTAGGGAGCTTGCGAAGAAGCATTTAGATGGAGCTAGTAATGTAATTTTAACTGAGCCAGTTGAGTATGAAGACATGGCTTATATACTTAAACATGCCTACATGGTAGTCACTGATTCAGGTGGACTGCAAGAGGAGGCGCCTGCGCTTGGCGTACCAGTTCTTGTTGTTAGACGCGAGACTGAAAGGCCAGAAGGCATTGAGTATGGCACTGCAAAGCTTGTCGGAACTGAGTTTGATAGCGTTTATAATAATATGAAGACGCTATTAACAGACAAAGATGAGTATATGAAGATGCATAAGGCCATCAACCCATATGGCGACGGCAATAGCGCCAAGATGATTAAAGATATATTGATAAGAGAGGTAAAGTAATGAAATTAGGTATAGTAGGACTACCAAACGTTGGTAAGTCAACACTTTTTAACGCCGTGACAAAGGCGGGAGCAGAGGTAGCTAACTACCCATTCTGCACCATAGACCCCAATGTCGGTGTTGTTGAAGTGCCAGATGAGAGACTAAAAATATTAACAGATGTAAATAAATCGAAAAAAACGATTCCAGCTGTAATTGAGTTTTATGATATAGCTGGTCTTGTTAAGGGCGCATCAAAGGGCGAGGGCCTTGGCAATAAGTTCTTATCGCATATAAGGGAAGTCGAAGCCATAGTCCACGTGTTAAGAGTTTTTGAAGACGAAAACATTGTCCATGTCGATGGAAACATAGACCCAATCAGAGATATAGAGACTATAAACCTAGAACTTATCTTCTCTGACTTGGATATGGTTGATGCGAGAATACAAAAACTTACAAAGCAAGTGAAAGGTGACAAGTCTTTACAAGCTGAACTTGATTTATTAAATGAAGTGAAAAAGGTTCTTGAACAAGGCAAGTCAGCGAGAGTGCTTGAGCTTAATGACGATCAAAAGGCTATGCTTAGAGGCTTTAATTTACTTAGCTTAAAACCTATAATCTACGTTTTAAATGTATCTGAAGACGACTATATCAATGATTTAAAGGATAATAAATACGTTGACAAGCTTAGAGAATACGCTGAAGCAGAAGGCTCTGAGATAGTTCCTATCTCTGTTAAGATTGAAGAAGAGATGAGTGAGCTTGATGATGAAGAGAGAAAAGCCTTTCTTGAAGATATGGGAATAAAAGAGTCAGGTCTAGATAGACTTATCAGAAAGAGCTATAAGCTACTTGGTCTAATGAGCTTCTTGACAACTGGTGAAGACGAGACAAGAGCGTGGACTATTAAGAAGGGCACTAAAGCCGTTGACGCAGCAGCTAAGATACACTCGGACATCGCTAGAGGCTTTATACGCGCGGAAGTTGTTAGCTACGATGACCTTGTAGCCAATGATATGTCCATGAACAAAGTGAAAGAGAAGGGCCTTATGAGGCTAGAAGGCAAGGACTATATTATGCAAGAAGGAGATATAGTTTACTTCAGGTTTAATGTATAATGAAAATTTTAGAATATGATGAAAAATTAACTTTTAAGTCAAAGTACTACGATGAGGAAGCTGTTTTTCTTGATATTGAAACGACAGGACTTAGCCCCATGAGAAGCTTTATCTACCTCATCGGGCTAGTTTTTATTGACTTAAAAGAGATGACAATGCATATAACGCAGCTAATAGCTGAGAATAAAGATGAGGAAGAAGAAATTCTTAAGCTAATGAAGGAGAGGCTTAAGGGCTACAAGACAGTCGTTACTTATAACGGCAACTCCTTTGATCTGCCTTTCATTGTGAAGAGGTCCGAGCGTTATGGCATAGAGTCCATAGACATGGACTCCTTTGATATGTATGAAAAACTTAGATTACACAAGGACACGCTAAATCTTGATGGACTTAAGCAAAAAAATATCGAGAAAAAGCTTGGAATCATTAGAGAAGATCGCTACAACGGCGGCGAGTGCATCAATTTTTACAAAGACTACGCGAAGAACAAAAATCAAGAAAGTTTCGATAGATTCGTCCTTCATAATTACGACGACCTATTATATATGCCGGCAACCATGTCTATACTGGACCTCTTGGACGAGAAGATTACCATAGACATAGACGGACGCAAATACAAATTCGATAAGCATAGCATAAAAAAAGATCTTTTGATGATTGACTTTACTACCGATATGGGTATTAATACTTATGTAGAGGAAACAGGCTACCTCATTGAAGAGGACGAGGGACGTAGGCATCTTGAGTTCACGCTAAAGACGGGCTACATGAAGGACGCACGCAAGGTAAAGTACCTTGAGAAGAGCTCCTTAGCTAGCTTAAGTCACGAGGACTTCGACGGCGAAGATTTACTTGAGGAAGGCATCGTTCCTATACGCATACAAAATAAATTATTTATTCGAAATATAATTAAATTAGGTAGTATTTAGGAGGTAATTAGATGAAATTAGAACTTTATTACAAGGCTGAGTGCCCATTTTGTCAAAAGGTATTAAACTACATGATGGACAATTGTCAAATCAAGGGTGTTGAAATGCTTGACATTAAGAAAGGCAATAACAACGAAGACTTAATCAAGAGAGGCGGCAAGGACCAAGTACCATGCCTATTCATTGATGGCAAGCCGCTTTACGAATCAGACGATATAATTAAATATTTCAAAGAAAATTTTTAGGAGGTAAAATTATGGACTACAAAGATTTACCAGCACAAGAGGTTTTTCATTGGTTTAAAGAGATTAACCAAATCCCAAGAGGATCAGGCGACGAAAAGAGAATTTCTGATTTTCTATACAATTGGGCTAAAGGAAGAAATTTAGACGTTTGGCAAGATAAGGCGCTAAACATCGTTATACACAAAGCAGCTACTAAGGGCTATGAAAATGCTCCAAAGGTTATTTTACAAGGACATATGGATATGGTTTGCGAAAAAGGTTTAGATAGCGACCATGATTTCTCTAAAGATCCAATTGAAATGATAGTTGACGGAGACTATCTAAGAGCAAATGACACAACACTTGGCGCTGACGATGGCATAGCAGTTGCTATGGCACTTGCAGTACTTGATGCAGACGACATTGAGCACCCAGCCATCGAAGCAGTGTTCACAACAGCTGAAGAAACATCCATGGTCGGAGCAGTAAACTTAACTAATGAGCACCTAAGCGGCGATTACCTATTCAATATTGACTCTGAAGAAGAAGGTATATTCTTATCATCAAGCTCAGGCGGTGTTAATAGTGAATCAAAATTCGAAGTTGAATTTGAAGACAATAGCGAAGCAGCTCTAGAAATCAGCTTAAAGGGCTTTACTGGCGGTCACAGCGGTATGGAAATCATTAAGCAAAGAGCAAACGCTATCAAAGTTTTAGCTAGATTATTAAATGAATGTAACTGCGAAAAACTAAGATTAGTTTCAATAGAAGGCGGTACTAAGCATAACGCCATCGCCAATGTAGCTAAGGCTACTATAGTTCATACAGACTACGCTAAAGTTAAAGATGCGATGAATGAATTATTTAATCACATCAAAAAGGATTATCACGTAGAAGACCCTAATATGAGCCTTGAATTTAATGAAGTAAAAGCTGAAAAGGTCATGACTAAGAAGGACACAAACAGAATTATTAACTTCTTAATGCTTGCTCCACACGGCGTTATCTACATGTCAAAGGACATAGAAGGCCTTGTAATGACAAGCTGTAACGCAGCTATATTAAGAACTGAAGGAAATAATGTAAACTATCTATGCTCAATCAGAAGCTCATCAGACGCAGCTCTAGTTGAAGTAAGAGAACAAGTTAGAATCATGACTGAAGTACTTGGCGGCAAAGTTGAATTATCAGAAGCATATCCTTCATGGGAATTCGATGAAGACCCAGTACTAAGAGATTTAGTAGCAAAGGTTTATAAAGAAGTTACAGGCAAAGACGCAGAAGTAAGCGCTATACACGCAGGACTTGAATGCGGTCTACTAAAACAAATTCTACCAGATACTAAGATGATAAGCTTTGGACCAAACATCTACGACGTTCATACTAATAGAGAACACCTAGATATCGAGTCTACAGCTAGAATGTGGGAATTTTTAAAGGCGTTATTAAAATCTGTAAAATAGTTTCTTTGAAATAAGCAGGGTAGATTTATAGAAAAATATTTACTACAGAATAATTTCAATAAAACATAAACATATGAAAGAAATGCACTTCATCAACGAAGTGCATTTCTTTTATCTAAACTATTTTGTTTTTATATCAATACCTTTTTGCTTAAGCCTCTTATTTTTATATATAGTAAGCAGCTCATATATAGTTGAGAATAGCGGAACGAAAAGTATCATGCCAATGACGCCAAATAGTGCGCCGCCGACAGTAATCGCTACGATAACAAACATCGCAGGTAAGCCGACCTTGTTGCCAACTATCCTTGGATAAGTAACGTTACCATCAAATTGTTGCAATACTACTATATATACTATAAACATCAAAGCCTTGAATGGTGATTGTAAAAGTATTAGCAGTGCGCCGGTGAAAACACCGATGTAGGCACCTAGTATTGGTATTAAAGCGCCGAGCCCCATAATTATGGATATAGCTGGAGCAAATGGGAATCTAAAGATTAGCATACCGACAAAGCACATTGCGCCAAAGACAAGTGCTTCAATGAATTGGCCAGTGAAGAAATTGTAGAAGTTTTCAAAGATAATCTTACCAAGCTTGACAAGCTTGTCAGCCCATCTCTCAGGTAAAGTTGCGTATAGAAGCTCCTTAGACTTTCTAGATAGGTCCTCCTTAGAGATTAAAGCATATATCGCGAATACAAAGCCCATTAAGACACCGAATAAAGTGTTTAGTACAGAGCCAACCCTTGACACAATAGTGTTAAACAAGTCAGTGTTAGCATTTTTGATATAGTCGATTAGAGCTTTTTGAGCGCTATTGATATTAATCTTTGAGAATATTTCGTGAATGTTCTCTTCATACTCCTTAAGTATAGGTATCTTAACAAGTTGATCCTCAAATTGAGGGAGCTTTTCGACTACACTTATTAGTGAGGCTTGCACCCTTGGTCCAACGATGTATATAAGTAAGAATATGATTAGCGCGATAAGTAGTAAAGTCAGAAGCATGCAGACAGCACGCTTGCCGCCTTTTTTCTTCGGCTGCCACTTTTTAAATATCTTCTCCTCAAATAATTTCAGTGGTATATTTAGTATAAAGGCAACAAAGCCACCCGCCAAGAACGGAGTTAGTATACCTAAGAAAATATTGAAGTATGACCAAAGTGAATTAAGATTTGCCAGAGCGATATATAAAATGACACCAAAGGCGACTATCTTAAAATAAAAGTGCAAAGACTCTTTACTATATTTATCATCCATAATTATGCCCCCTTATAAGTTAATTATACAATACAAGTGGAGCTAATTCAATACAAAATTAAAATTTACCTAAACTTTACACGTACTTAACCACAAAAGATGCGATATGCCTTATAATATAAGTGTAGGAATTTTCAAATTAATCAAAGGAGTGTGTTGAATGAAATTAAAGTCATTAGCGTTTTCTTTTACTAAGTATCCCTATATCTACAAGAAAGCGGACAAAATACACTTCAAGAAACCTCCAAATTAAAATTTACCCGGAAAGATAGGCTCGAAAGAGTCTTTCTTTTTGCAAAAAAATATCCGTAGGGTCCATAGCCCACGGATATTTTCATATTATATCATATTTTTAAAGCCACTCGGCAAGGTAACGATGCTTGGCTTTTCTGGCATCTTGCTATTGAGCTCGAGGCCGAGGTAGCCAATCTTGTCACTTCCAAACTTTTCTCTGATCTCGTTAAAGACTTTCTCAAGTCTATCGTCCTTGATGACTTTTTTAGGTGCGAATAGGCTCAGCTGCTCCGTTTTTGTGTTCTTTGTAAGATTTATCGCGGATATCGTTAGGCTCCTAATCGCTTCCTTGAAGTCGTAGCGCTCCTTGAAGAGATCCATGGCCTTGTCATTTAGCCTAAGTGCGCTTATACTTGTCTCGGTAAAAACTTTTTGAAAGCTCACGTAGTCAAGATTTTTATCCCTTATCGTTATTCTCACGCCGCCTGCCTTGAGATCCTCTTCGATTAATTTTTTGCTCACTTCAATGGCGAGCTCCTCGAATATCTTTTTCACCTCGTCATATGAGTTTAGATCTGCCTTGGTGGTTACACCTCTGGATATGGATTTGATCTTGTCGCGATGGTAGTAGTCACAAACTTTGCTTGTATCGTAGCCGTTCGCGTATTGCCATAGATATAGTCCTCTTATTCCAAGCTTTCTTTTTAATAGATTTACATCAGTATTTGCAAGTTCACCCAGTGTGTTTATGTTCATGTACATAAGTTTTTTCTTCGTTTTGCTACCTATGCCAATGATGGCGTCTGTTGATAGCGGCCAAACTATCTCTTTAAAATCATCCTTCTTTATAACTGTCACTGCATCGGGCTTCTTAAGGTCACTGCCTAGCTTTGCGAATATCTTGTTATAGCTCACGCCAATGCTGACTGTGATGCCGAGCTCCTTCTTGATACGCTCTTTGATCTCGTGGGCAATGGTCTCGCCACTGCCAAATAATTTTTCTGAGCCTGTCACATCGAGCCAGCACTCGTCTAAGCCGAAGGGTTCGACTTGATTGGTGTAGCTATAGTAAATTTTATGCGCTAATTTTGAGAACTTGAAGTACTCATCATAGTGCGGTTTAACAGCAACTAAGCCGGGACACTTCATCTTTGCCTCGAAGAGGCTATCTCCCGTCTTTACACCAAAGGCCTTTGCTTCGTAGCTCTTCGCTAGTACTATAGAGTGCCTATCTTCGACTGAACCGCAGACTACGAGCCGTTTACCAACGAGGGACGGATCCAGCTTTCCCTCGATAGAGGCGTAGCAGTTATTCATGTCTGAATGAAGTATTGTTCTTGTCATCTTATCACCTGTCTTTCATCTACTTACTTAATAATTATTACTACTTGAATGACTAAGACAATTATAGACCATTTATATGGGCTTGTCAATACTACTTTTGTAGTATATTTGACAGTTTTAGTTATATAGTCAAATAAAGAAGCTTAGTGACTTGTCATAAAGATAGTAGACGTGCTTATGCTAAGGAGCGTCATTCGTCAAACAAAATCACTATAGCTATCGCGCGTCATTCGTCAAGCAAAATCACTATTGCCATCGCGCGTCATTCGATAAATAAAATCACTATTCATATGACGGGCGAATGATAAGTAAAATTACTATCTGAACAGTTTTTTATAGATGATGGCAAAACCATAATCGTAATGATCAAAAAGACATTAATATTAATTTAGATAATCGCTTAAAAACCTTGTAAAATCACCGCGAATATGGTATTATTAAGTTTAGGTGATAGCATGATTAAATTTGAAAATGTAAGCTTTGCTTACGACAAAAACGAAAAAGACAAGAAGGCTCTAGACGATGTGAGCTTTGAGATAGAGAAGGGCGAGTTCGTGTCTATACTTGGCATGAACGGCAGTGGCAAATCGACCATAGCGAAGATTATGGACGGCATTTTGCTTCCGACTGAGGGCGATGCGACTGTCATGGGCATGAACACGAAGAACGAAGAGAACCTTCTTGAGATAAGACAAAACTTGGGACTTGTCTTTCAAAATCCGGACAATCAAATCATAGCGACCATAGTCGAAGAGGACGTTGCCTTTGGACCAGAGAACCTTGGTCTGCCAACGCCTGAGATCAGAAAGAGGGTCGATGAAGCTTTGGAGATAGTATCGATGAGTGAATACAAAAAGCACGCCCCGAACCTATTGAGCGGTGGACAAAAGCAAAGGCTAGCAATCGCGGGTATTCTTGCTATCAACCCGAACATCATTGTCTTTGACGAGCCAACTGCCATGCTCGATCCAGTGGGCAGGAAGGAAGTCATGGACACCATTATCAAACTGAACAGAAAATACGAAAAGACTATAGTACTCATCACGCACTTCATGAGCGAGGCAGTTCTATCTGACAGGCTCATGGTCATGCACGAGGGCAAATTGGTTTGGGATGACACGCCTAGACATATATTTTCAAATGTAAAAAAAGTGCACTCGCTTGGACTTGACGTGCCACAAGTGACTGAGCTAAGCAATTTACTTAAGGAGGATGGCTTTGACGTCGCTGGTGATGAGCTAAGCATAGATGAATTGGTGGCAAAATTATGATTGAAATAAAAAATTTATCATTTATATATAATAAGGACACGCCATTTGAGGTGAAGGCACTAGACGATATATCGCTGACTATCAAGGACAACAGCTTTATCGGCATCATTGGTCACACTGGTAGCGGTAAATCGACTTTTATGCAGCAATTAAATGGCCTACTTAGACCTACATCTGGTACTATAATTATAGATGGGGTGGACATAACTCAAAAGGACATCAAGCTAAATAAGCTTCGTGAGAGCGTTGGCATGGTCTTTCAATACCCTGAGTATCAGCTTTTTGAAGAGACTGTTGAAAAGGACGTTGCCTTTGGCCCGAAGAATCTTGGACTAAGTGACGAAGAGGTGGCGATGCGTGTTAAGGACGCGATTGAGGACGTTAAGCTTGACTACGAATGGGTTAAGGATAGGTCGCCTTTTGAATTATCGGGCGGACAAAAAAGGCGCGTTGCCATAGCGGGCATACTTGCTATGAGGCCGAAGGTGCTTATACTTGACGAGCCAACAGCGGGTCTTGATCCGAGAGCTAGGGAAGAAATACTTGACGAGATCTATGATATATACAAAAAGACTAAGATCACTGTAGTTTTGGTCTCGCACTCGATGGAGGACGTCTTTGCTTATGCGAATGAGATAGTCGTTTTAAGCAAGGGTAAGCTTATCATGCACAAGACTACTGACGAAGCGGTTAAGGAGCGCGATCTTCTTAAGAAGTACGATGTTGGCGTGCCTGAGATAACTGAGTTTATGTTTACTTTGCAAGAGAAATATCCGGGCCTAAATCCATATGTCAAGACCGTTGAAGAGGCTAGGGAGCATATACACGAGTATTTCGAGGTGAAGAAAAATGTTTAACAACGTATCCATAGGACAATATTTTCCGACAGATAGCTTTGTTCATAGGCTAGACCCAAGAGTTAAACTGATCTTCGTCTTCGTATTTATGATAGCGATCTTCTTCGTTGATTCATACATCATACTTGGACTTGTGGCAATCACCATAATCACGCTTATATTAATGAGCAAGGTGCCAGTAAAGATAATTCTCAAGGGGCTTAAGCCGATGCGCGTGATTATCATAATGACTTTAATCTTCAATGTGTTTTTCACGCCAGGCACACAAATATTTCCAAAGTTAAAATGGCCGTCGATGACATACGAAGGGCTAAACACGGGTCTTTTCATGTCATTTAGACTACTCTTATTAATACTCGGCTCGTCGCTACTAACGCTTACAACATCGCCAATCAGACTGACTGATGGACTTGAGTCGCTGATGAGTCCACTAAAGCTTATTAAGGTGCCGACTCATGAACTAGCGATGATGATGACTATAGCCTTAAGATTCATACCGACGCTGGCTGAAGAGGCGAACAAGATCAAGATGGCGCAAGAGTCGAGAGGAGCAAGCTTTAGCGGCAAGAACATTATTGAGACGGCTAAGAAGATGCTGCCACTGATGATACCACTTTTCTTAAACGCACTTAAGAGGGCGGACGAACTAGCCATCGCTATGGACGCGAGATGCTACAACGGCGGCGACAACAGAGGCAAGCTAAATCCACTTATCTACACAAAGACAGATAGGATAGCTATAATTGTAATACTGATATACTTTGGCTTTATAATATCGACAAAGTATCTATTTAATTTAATATGAAGAACATAAAATTACTTATAGATTTTGACGGAACAAATTATTCGGGGTTTCAAGCGCAAGAGAACGCTCATACAGTAGAGGACGTGCTGAACGCATCCATTAGCAAGGCTTTGGGCGAAGAGATCAAGGTCATAGGCTGCTCAAGGACTGACAAGGGCGTTAGCGCAAGATGCTTTGTTTTGAATTTCAAAACTGAATCGCTTTGTCCGGTCGAAAAGATGATATATCCAATCAACGACAAGCTTCCTGAGGACATCAGGGTCCTTAAGAGCGAAGAAGTAGCTGATGATTTTCACGCGCGCTTCTCGTCGAAGGGCAAGTACTATAGATACACGCTTGAACACAGGAAGTTTGGCAGGGCGACCGACAGGCACTTTGCATACAATTTCCCATATAAGCTTGATCTTGACTTGATGCGCGAGGCAGCTAAACACATGGTCGGCGAGAAAGACTACAGAGCTTTCATGGCCATAGGTAGCGATGTTGATACGACGGTCAGGACCATTCACTCGGTCGATATCATTAGAGACGGCGACTTTGTCTACATCGATGTCAAAGGCAGGAGCTTTTTATATAATATGGTTAGGATCATGGCGGGCACGCTCGTTTTTGTCGGCACTGGCATCTTGGATATAGATGAGATGGCTAGAGCGATAGACGAGGGCGATAGAAGGGGACTTGCACCGACTTTGCCAGCGAAGGGACTAGTCTTAGAAGAAGTTTATTATTAATATATATCTCTTGGTGAGAGCCGAGAGATATTTTTTCGCCTAAAGTCTTGACGAATCGCCTAAAATATGGTACAATTTAGGCGATAAAGAGAGGAGGTTTAGGCGATGAGAAATTTTGATTATTCAAAATTGAAGTATAAACAATGGGACCAAGAGACATTAAACTATATTTCAAAGATAAGTGAGTACAAGGGAAGACAAGATATTATCATAAATCAAAAAGCAAAAGTACTTGATACTTTAGTAGACTTAGCTATAATACAAAGTACTGAGAGCTCGAATGAAATTGAAGGCATACGAACTACTGATACAAGGATAAAAGAACTTGTGATGAAAAAAGTTAAACCGATGAATAGAGATGAAGAAGAGATACTTGGCTACCAAGATGTCTTAAGAACGATACACAATTCTTATGAGTATATAAATATAAAGCCTGAAATTATTTTGCAGCTTCATAGAGACTTATATAAGTATTCGTCTAAATCTATTGGCGGTCAGTTTAAGAACGTGCAAAACTATATCACAGAGACAATGCCAAATGGCGAGTCACATGTGATTTTCACTCCGCTTGCTCCTTATGAAACGTATTCAGCCATCGAAGCGATATGCTCTTCATATAATGATGAGCGTCAGAAATGCGATATAAATCAGCTTATACTACTTATTAGCTTTGTACATGATTTTTTGTGCATACATCCATTTAATGATGGCAATGGTAGGATGTCAAGATTATTAACGACATTATTGTTATATAAAAATGATTATTTTATAGGAAGATATATTAGTCTTGAAGAAAAGATAGAAAAGACTAAGCTTAATTATTATGAAGCGCTTGACAAGAGCGGTAAGGGCTGGCATGAGGAGATAGAGGATACGAGCTACTTTATTAAGTATATACTAGCTACTATACTTGCTGCTTACAGAGACTTTGAGACTAGGCTAGATATTTTCGGAGAAGGAGCGACTGCGCTTGAACAAGTTAGAGCTGCCATTGATACTATTTATGATAATTTTACTAAGAGTGAGCTAATGAAGATAGTTCCAAATCTTAGTAAGGCATCTATCGAAAACTCCTTAAGGACTTTACTTGAAGAGGGATATATTGATAGACATGGCAAGGGAAGAGCAACTTATTACACAAAGCAATAGAAAATTATCACGCAAAAAAGACCCGGTTCATATGAACTGGGTCTTGTCTTATATATGCTATGCCATTGTCTAGAAATTGTCTCCACCTTTAAAGCCTCTTCCTTTAACTTCGTTTGTGTCTTGTATAGTGATGAAGGCGTTCGGGTCTATGGAGTTAGTTATCTTCTTGACATCAACTATCTCCCTAGGTCTAACTAGCATGAAGATGATCTTTAGATCGCTCTTTGACCAAGCGCCGTATGAGTCGATGATGGTTGCACCACGCTCAAGCTTGTTCATCAGCTCGTATGAAAGCTCTTCGTAGTCCTTCGATATGATGAGAACGCTCTTTGTCGCGTCGATGCCTGTTTGCACTTTATCAAGCACTTGATAGGCAACGAACATCGATATAACTGTGTAAAGGCCTTTTAGTACACCAAATTTTATACTCGCTAAACTAATGATTATAGCGTTCATCGCCATAAGCGCGCTGCCGATGTTGATGTTGTAGCGCTTTTTACATACTGCGGCGACTATGTCGAGGCCGCCTTGGCAAGCGCCGTGCCTAAATAAAACGCCCATGCCTATACCATTCAAAACGCCTCCAAAGATGGCGCTGATAAGTATGTCGTCAAAGGTATTAAGCTTTTGCATCGGTCTTAAGAGTACCATAGTCGCCGATAAAACGAAAGTAGTTATGAAGGCGTAAACCAAGAATTTTTTGTCAAGCTCCTTTAGTCCGAATAAAAATATTGGCAAGTTAATCGCAAAGAGCATGATACCTGCAGGTAGGCCAGTAAGTAATTCTATGATGATGGAGATGCCGCCAACGCCGCCCGATAGTAGCTTGTTTGGTATGAAGAAAAAGTTTATCGCAAAACTTGATAGCAAGCAGCCGATGACGATGGCTGTGATGGTAGTAGCAATTTCTTCGTTATCGCCGAAGTATTCGTATCTGTCAAATTTCTTTTTCATTGTAATTTTATAAACTCCTTAAATATATTTATTGCTTCTCCATTATTATTCACAGCCATTGCTTCTGGATGGAACTGTACTAGATAGATCTTTCTATGAACGTCCTCCATAGCTTCAATTATGCCGTCGGAAGACTTTGCTGTGACTTTAAAGCCCTCCGCTATATCCTTAACGGCTTGATGATGCTCAGTATTGACAAGCATCTTCTTAAGGCCAGTTGCCCTGTGTAAAAAGCTTTGCTCCTTGATAGTGATGTAGTGCGCGCCGACAGCTAGTGTATCGAAGCTCACGTGCTCGAGCTTAGCTACGTTTGCCTTGTATATGTCTTGGTAAAGCGTTCCCCCTAGGTATGCGTTTATCAGCTGCATCCCTCTGCATATGCCAAGCATAGGCTTTCATTGTTTAAGTGCTTCCTCTATAAGCTTTAGATCAAAGGCGTCTCTTTCATTTGAAATGCCTTGTATGCCTTTTTGCAGTTCTTCGCCATAGACAAGTGGATTTACATCATGGCCGCCTGTAAGTATGACCGCGTCAGCCATTGCCACTAGGTCACTTACGCCTTCTAAGTCAGTATATGGCGCGATGAAAGGCACTGCGCCCGCCATCTTAACGGCTTCGGCGTAATTTCTATTGATTTGTACATAATTTCTCTTGCCATCCGAATATGGCTGCGAGCTAATCAAAATTTTCTTCATTTTATTCTCCAATCTATTTCTTTAATATTATGTGCTTTTAGATAGGCGTTTGTCTTTGAGAATGGCTTTGATCCGAAGAAGCCTCTATATGCCGATAAAGGCGATGGGTGAGCCGAGGTGATTACAAGGTTCTTCCTCGTGTCAATGTATCTCATCTTGCTTCTCGCGTAAGCGCCCCATAGGATATAGACGACGTTTTCTTTGTTTTTGCAAAGCGTTTCTATAATCTTATCGGTAAATATTTGCCAGCCTATGTCCTTATGTGAATTGGCATAGCCCTTACGAACGGTTAGCGTTGAGTTAAGTAGCAGCACGCCTTGCTTCGCCCAAGCATCTAAGTCACCTGTTCTATTCATTATGCCTAAATCGTCGTAGAGCTCCTTATATATATTTCTTAAAGATGGTGGTAGAGCCACGCCGTCATTGACTGAGAAGGCTAGGCCATTCGCCTGATTTACTTCATGGTAAGGATCTTGACCCAAAATAAAGACCTTGGTATCTTTAAGGGGCGAGAGCTCAAGCGCCTTGAATATCTCGTAGTACTTTGGATATATGGTGTGCTCCTTGTACTCGCGGCGAAGTGCGTCACGCATCTTGATGAAGTAGTCCTTAGTGTATTCACTTTGTAAAAATTCTTCCCAATCGCTATTTATGATCATTTCTCTTCATTTCCTTATATCTTTTAAGCTGCTCTTCATCTTCGACCTCCAGGTCTCTGTAATTAGCAAGACCTTCCATGTGATGAGTGAACTCGTGTTTTAAAACGTGGTATATCATGTCCTTGATATCATCTTCGGGCCAGTCACCATAC